>JAUIKE010000396.1 GCA_030430845.1 Bacteroidia bacterium
ATTCAGCCGCAGCCTCTGTTCCATTATTAAAGTCATCATTCGAATATTTTTCAAACAAAAGTGTAAACTGGTTTTTTAAGGATTGGGTTCCTTCTGCCAAGCCCTATGATTATGCCCTTACCAAAACCGATTACTGCCCAACCATAAGCACAGCAACGGTAAAAAATAAAGGAGCACTTATTTTACCTTATTCGCTTACGGGTATCAAAGACGGAAAACCTATACTAACTCAATGGTATGATGGGCATGATTCTACCGAATCGGTGCAGATGTATCATGCCGATTATGATAAAGTGGTTTTGAACTATCACCAAACGGTGCCTGAAAACAATCAAAAAGATAATACCTATTTCAATAGACTTTTGTTTCAACGCTTGGAGCCATTGCGCCTTCAGTTTTACTACAGTTTTGAAGACCCAAATCGAAGCCAACTATTTTGGACTCCTACAATTAGTTATAATGCTTATGACAAATTGCTACTAGGAGTTTCATTAGACAACAGTTCGTTGGTACAAAAGCCCTTTGAATACCTAATTGGCCCAGACTTTAGCACCGGAACAGGCAAACTTACAGGGTACACCAGCTTCAAGTATAACTTTGTGCCAGATCAGCCTAAGTTATTTCACCAAATAAGTGCCGGGCTATACACCAGATACTATCACTATGATCAAGATCTCGCGTACTTTAGAGTTTCTCCGGCTTTAAATTTTTATTTCAAAAAGCCCTACCCGCGTAGTAGTATTCTCCAGCAGCTCAAGCTAAGATTAGTGCATCTAGATCGTGAACTCCCTGATGATTTCACAGAACCAGCAAATGAAATCGGCAACTCGAGTTTCACCGTTTTCAATGCAAATTATAGATATCAGGAAACCAACATCCTACACCCTTATTTACTTCAAGCTGATTTTCAACTTGGCGACCAGTTCAGTAGAATTGGCCTTGAAGCCGATGTGCGCTGGATGCTCCCTAACAAGAAATGGTTGATCTGGAGGAGTTATGCAGGGGCTTTCTTCTTCAATAAATTTTATGAGCAAGGAATCACAAACAGCTACTACAGCATTGGATTAAGCGGCACTAAAGATTTTCTTTTTGACCTCCCCTTCTTTGGTCGTTCAGATGAAACCGGGATATGGAGCCAACAATTTTTTGTGACCGAAGGGGGCTTCAAATCTGCCACCAATGTATTTGCCGATCAATGGATGCTGAGTACAAACCTGGTAGTTCCAATATGGTCCATGTTTGGTGTATATGCAGATGCGGGCTTATCTGATGGCTTCAATAAAGTTTACTATGATGCTGGCTTACGCATATCTGTAATAACAGATTTTTTTGAAATTTACTTTCCAATGATCAATCAAGGTAACTTTGTTCCAACCGACTACAACTACTTCTCACACATTCGATTTATTCTCGATATTGATCAAAGTAATATCATTAATCGCTTAAGGCGCGGGTACTATTAAATTGCATACGCTATAAATACTGGTTTTCGGGTAAAAATCATTTACCCCAAACTCTCTAA
>JAUIKE010000277.1 GCA_030430845.1 Bacteroidia bacterium
GGGTGGGAGTAAACTGTATTGACGACGATCTGCTTCTATAAATTTCCGCATCTATATGGAATTTTATTATTTTCGTAAATTACGAATTATTTTGGAAAGTTATAGCTCTCTCCGACAGGCTGCTAGATGAGGCAATATTAGGAAAAGAATCAAGTAGTATATTATCAGTACTCCCTATCCTTAAATCTGAGCCATGTCCAAAGGCATACCTAACACCATCAGATGACCATGAAAACTTAGCTGCTGTGCCTAATTTTGAATCTAGTTCCTTAATTTTTTCACCTTTTTCAGTCATTAGAATCATTTTCCCAATACTTGGGCCAGCTACCTGGTAGTGTAAGAAAGAACTTCCGTTAGGAGACCATGTAGGCTGATTATGTTGATGTTGGAATGTCAACTGAGTTAGGCTATCTCCATTACTTTTGATCTTCCAGAGTTGAAAGGAATAGTCCTCAAAGATAATCCAGTCTTTGATACTCCAATCAGGGTTAAAGCTTGCTTTGTCAGTTACATATCGTTTCTTACCAGTACACAGATTAAGCACCCATAGCTCAGTATAAAAACGAGTAAAAGGATCAGAGTTGACATGAAGATAAAGTATTTCATCAGGGTCATTGGGATTAAATACGGGTCTGCGCTGACCAAAAGGCAACGGTTGTATATCATATCCAAAAGAGCTTGGCGAAGGCGGAATAATATGGCAACTGTCAGCAGGATAAAAGACCACTTCTTCACAAATGACGGGGATTTCTATGGGCGGGTGTTTGCAGCCTAGTACAATCAGTAAAAGGGGAAGGGAAATATAATATATCTTTTTCATGATGTAGGAAGTAAATGGCAGCAATTCTCACTACACGATCTGTTGGTGAGAATTGCTGCTTAATTAAAAAAGAAAACTTTAGTGGCGAATGAGGAGTTGTTTGCTTACCGAAAATTGATCGGTGGTGACTATCACGTAGTAAACTCCATCTGATAATTTGTTGATATTTAATCGTTCAAGATAAGTGGATACGGGTCTATGGGAAATTGATTCACTCATAACATGCCTCCCCATCACATCAAAAATATCATACTTTACAGCGCTGGCTGAAGATTGTGGAAGATGGACAAACACCTCTGTTGCTGTGGGATTAGGATATAACTTCCAATCCATCTGTATTTTATCCTGGCTGATTACGGTAGCATTGGGATCATATGTTAGAATTGAAATTGCAATTTTTGGGGCAACGGAGTTGCCTGGAAGGTTTTTTCTTTCTTCAATCAAGGTAGACCCATCGCTCTCATCATATTGTAAATAGGCATATTGGTTATTGCCTGTGCTATCCATGCTGATGCCCACAACAATAACCTCTCCTGTCGGAGCCACTTCCAGACCTCCGGCGCGGTCATCGCCTCCGGCATAGTTGTATCTCGATGTCCACAGATTCGTGCCGCCGGGATCGTAGCAAAGCGTGGCATAATCCATATCCAGATTCGTTCCTGCACTCATGCCCGTTACCATGATATTTCCATAACCATCTACCTGAATCGCAACGGGAATATCGAGATCACTGCCATCACCATCGTACCTTGCGGCCCACTGTTGCGTGCCATTAGCATCATACATAATCGTTACATAATCAAAGCTACTACTTGCAGGATCAAAACTGGCTCCTGTCACATAGACATTGCCGTTACCATCCACAGCGATCGCAGCACCATAATCTCTGTCGTTGTCATAGTTATATTCCTTGGACCATAACAGATCCCCACCCGAATCATACTTACTGGTGAGGATGTTCGGGCCTTGCCCGCTTACAACCGTATTGCCCACGATGTAGAGATTGCTTTCATTATCCAGCGTTGATGCCGTCCAGTCGATGCTGTCGGGCAGGCCGTAGTTCGTTTCCCATTCTGTATTGATGTAGGTTTGGGCCTGCATGCAGGAGATCAGGATAAAATTACATACGATGATATGTAATATGTGGGGGGGTGGGTAAAATTTTTCATTGGGTGAAATATTTGGGTGGGAAAGATATTTTTCAGCTCAGTAGTGTATTTGAAGTAAAGAAATTTGACTGGGAAAAGCAAGCTTTTGTAGGACTTTTTGGCTTGGAGAGCTTGTTTCGGGCTTTAAAAAGTACAGCATTTCGTGTATGGGAAAAAGGGCTGCCTGGCTGGGAGGATTCGTTCTCCCCTTTTGAAAACTGACTATAATTCGATCACTTCTTCCCCGGAACCGTCTACATTCATCATTACGATAGAATAGGCTTCTTCAATTTTATTACGTCCAATACTTCTGCGATCAAGGCGAGTCAGGATGATCTTATCTCCATCAGGAGACCAGGAAGGGAAAAAGTAACTAATTCTATCGTCCAGCTTGCTATCAAAAAACCCATCTCCATCTATCGTAAATGCGGTTGGAAATCCGATAATGCCTCCCGCGATCCAAACCACAATTTTTGTCCCGTCTCCATTCCAATCTCCATAGCGGTACCCACCCTCATGATATTTTAGCTGTATCAGGCTATCTCCATTGGACTTGACCTTCCATAACTGAGTTTTATTTCCCGCGTACAAAATCCAATCTTTTACGCTCCAGCGAGGCCAGGTATGAGACCACACATCTGATGTGAGTTTCATTTTCTCCCCTGTCTCCAGGTTGTATTTCCAAAGTTCATCTCCAGTATTGGTTCGCGTGTTTTCTCGAAGGTAAACAAACTCATTAGCATTATTGGGATTAAAACAGGGAGCTTTAAAATAATAGGCTGGCGTAATATATTCTGCATCAAGCCTGCTTGCATTTAGTTTTTTACATTCCCGGTCAGGGTCAAGCAAGTCTGGCTTGCAGCCTAAGCAGATAAGACAAACTATGAGTATTGCCCAAATTGATGATTTCATAAGAAAATGTTGGTATAAATCATGTCCTATAAATCAAGTCGCCCCCGGTCCTCAATCCGGTAGTTTTATCACCTCTTCATTGGCTCCATCAGAATCCATATTACAACATTATTTAATAGCTTAAAGATTGTTCTGTGTCTCACCATTTATTTTGCATCTTTTAACAATTTCCGGACATCCTTTCATTTCCAATCCTTATCCTGACCCAATAGATACCTGCGGCCAGGCCCTTCGTAATGACCTCCTGCTGATGCTTTCCAGCGGTCTGAATGAAAACGATTCCTTCATTTACCACTTTCCCCTGCAAATCCAGGATATCGACTTTCAGGTCTTCCGCCTTGTGAAGCTCATATTGCACATAGAACAAATCCCTTGCGGGATTGGGAAAGATTGTACATTCATCATTTGAAAATACATCCTGTAGGCGAGTTATTGGCGAGTTTCATACTACTAGACAAAACTAAAAAAGGGAAGGATTTCCCTGCATAACTTTGGGTTTACCACAACTCAAATCATGCTAGAAATCCTTCTTAGTTCAATTACGCCATATTTTCCCAAACGGGACAAGACTTGCCTGAAAAATGTACTAATTCTGAGCCTATGTTTGATAGACTTAGAAACGGGTTGCCTCAATCGCCTCAAAAAGCATGTAGGCAAAATTACAGGCAAGGTGGATGTGTCTGCCAACTCACACTACAAACGCTTAATCCGGATATTTGACAACTACGCCTTTAGCAGCCTTTGGCTTGGACTGCTCAAGTATGTATTCCAATTGTTTCGTCTTCAGAGTGAGTATCTGTTGCTTGATGGCATCCTACTAGACATTTTGCCTAGTTAGCCAACCTGAAGAGAAGATTTAGACAGGATAAACATGATTTTCAGGATTTACAAGAAAAACTAATGGCATCCTGTTAATCCTGAAAATCCTGAAATCCTGTCAAAAAAGGAGCTATGACAATTTTGTCTAGTAGTATACATTGGTATACTAATTTGGGCGGACTACATGCTGCTTATCAGGTCGCTGAAACATATTTAGAGGAAGGGGAGATTGGTACTGCTCAAAGTTTTATGAGTGGTTTATCAAGTCAATATGCTTATGCTCATAAGTATCCAGAGCATCATAATGCCTATGTGCAAATGTTTAACTTAAAAATCCTCCTGGATCAAGAGGATAGAAGTTGGCAAGATTTAAGCACAACAGAGATACAAGAGCTTGAAACATTGGCAATAGAAGATAAGGGCGAAGCCAGCGTACAGGCACAAAACATTTTACGTTTCTTCTATAATCAAACGTTTGAAATACCCTTGTTTATGCCAACTGAAAATGCGTCAGAACGATTAGCCTATAATCCCAATCAAATATTAGTAAAACCTTATGCTGAGCTTAAAGCATATCCTAACCCTGCTAAGGAGTATGTGACATTTGAATACCACTATCCAGAAGACGCAGTTGGTGTACAAATCGTCATTATAGATATAACTGGGAAGAAAGTTCAGCAATTTGAGTTAGTGAACCCACAAGGAAAATTACTCTGGGACACAAGGGAAATAGGACAAGGTAGTTATTTCTATACCCTGAGAAGTAAGGATGGCAAGCTAAAGACGGGAAAGATTTCTATTATCAAATGACAATAAGCTCTCCTTACTTTTTTAGTAGGGAGAGCTATTCCAATAACTCGATTATGAAATATTTTTTAGTAATCATCTGGACATTTGTTTCCATACAGATGATCTTTTCCCAACAGTATTTTAATCAGGTTTACCGCTCTGATCCTGATAGTCTCTATGGTACATATTTTGGCTCCATCGTGGCTACAGATTCCGCCTATTACTTGTCTGGCCTTACAGTAACCTTATCTCCAAGCTTTCATAATGTAGGGCTATTTACCAAATTAGACCTAGATGGAAATAGAATCTTACAAAGAACCTATGGTGTTCAACCTCAAACCACAGAAATGTGGTTTACTGGCCTTCAGGCCACAGAAGATGGAAACTTCATTAAGATTGGGCTTCATCGGGATAACTCTATCTGTCTGCTTAAAGTTTCTCCAAAAGGAGATGTCATTTTCAACAAGAGTTATTTTCCTAGCAGTGATGGTGATAGGCTTTTTAGTTGGGGGGGGCTTGCTCCTACCCACGATAAAGGATGGCTCTTGTCAGCACAGGAGACACAAGGATTCCATCACTTATTGATTTTAATCAAAACAGATAGTTTGGGAGAAGAGGTATGCCGCTGGGAATATGATTTCCCAAATTATGATCATTTTTCAGGTAACCTTTTGGCTGAAACGGATGGCGGGTTTATTGTAAGTGCTATTCGTACACAAGGGGATCCTGATATCGACACTACCTATAGAGTTCAAACACATGTTTTTAAAATTGACTCTACAGGTTTAATGAGATGGGAGTACTATACTTCTGTGTCAGAACGGCTTAATTGCCCATTTATAGTTAAAACAAGTGATGGTGGACTCATTTTAGCAGGAAGTGAATCCATTCAGTTTATAGATAATGTAACAATAAGCTATTGGCCTAGGGGGTACATACAAAAGATAAATCTTACTCGTCAGTTTTTATGGGAGAAAAGGATGGGTTCTATTGGTGATTCTTATTTTAATAGGGTGTTTGTAAAAAAAAATGGCCTATATGCAATGGGACAAAACTTGAATGCAGACTCTACCATTTGGGGCGCCTGGGTGGTTAAATTATCTGAAACAGATGGAGAAGTTGATTTTGAGCGGATCATAGGTCATGATTTTCTACCAAATGAGTCGAAATGGAGATATTCCATTGATGCTGCTGCTACTCATGACAATGGTTTTATTTTATGTGGGTATATTGATTTGTACTGTAATTTTGGAGATGACTGTGGATACTGGGGCTGGGTGACTAAACTAGATTCTATGGGATGTGTGATGCAAGGCTGTCATAATGTTGGAATAGAAGATGATATAGCCGAAAAACATCCTGTGAGGGTATTTCCTAATCCTGCACAGGATCGGATATCTTTCAAGTGGGATAGGCTCCCCCAATTTAGCGAATTACATATTTATGATGTTTTGGGAAAAGAGATCGTACGCAAGGAAATTAATCGGTCTGCACTTGGTTTTGAATTAGATATTTATCTCTTTCAAAAGGGTGTATACGTTTATTATTTGAAGGGAAAAGATAGCTTAGTGGTGAGTGGTAAATTTTTCAAAAACTGATCAAGAATTTAGGTATGAAATATTTTATTTATGTTTTTGGTGTACTCGTTTTTTGTTTTAATTTGAGTGTGTTGGCTCAACCTGGAAGATTAGACAGCACATTTGGGTCTGATGGAATATTTAAGAAAGATCTACTAAACGTTACAGCTATAATCCCCCAGCAGAATGGAGAGATTATTTGCTTTGGGCAAAATGAACCAACTGGTATTTCTGTCCTACGTTGTGCTGCTAATGCTAGCATATTGAGCCAGTACAACTATGAATTTGGCCTTAATGCTTTTGTCGAAATCACAGATGCGGTCTCATTGAATGATGGGAGTATTGTAGGAATAGGAGTGTATGATTTTAAAGGTAGTTTCTTCAAATTTCATGCGAATGGATCAATTGACACCTCTTTTGGAACAAATGGTTTTCTCATGATTCCATTTGCCAATGAATTTCAGAGAATAATCCTTCAAAAAAATGGAAAAATGGTCATTTGGGGAAAGGATGAGCAAAGCCATATTTTGTTTCGTTTTGATTCAAATTTCCAATTGGATAGTAGTTTTGGGACCAATGGGATTCTAAAAATAACAGTACCAAATGGCTTTTTCTACTTCAGCAAGTTAGCTATTCAAAAGGATGATAAAATTGTACATGCTACAGTTAATTATAATGACTTAACGATAAGAAGATATACAACATCGGGGGCCTTGGATAATCAATTTGCTATATCAGGGGCTTTCAATTTGAATTTTAATCATAGAGTATATCGTGCTCAACCTATCATTTTGGCTTCTGGTAAGATTTGTGTATTGGTTCAGGATTCACTGTATGCAAGTTTGTTAAAATTGAACCCAGATGGCGTCCTTGATTCGACTTTTGGAACAAATGGAATGTTGAGAATAAGCATACCTGGAAAAGGGTTTTATTTAACGGATTTGGCACAGCAAGTAGATGGCAAAATACTTATTGCAGGAAATATTGGCGAAGTTGGAAAATTGACATCTTGCTTCTGGCTTCAACGACGTTTTGAAGATGGTAGTCTAGATTTTAGTTTTGGAGATAGTTCGGTGACCCAGACCCCATTTTCCTATAAATATGTCGGAATGCAAAAAATGGTCCTTCAAAAAAATGGGGATATACTTTTGGGAGGCGACTCTGACTTCGATTCTCCAGTTTCTATACCTGGTTATTATTTCATGATGACCAGGTATTTGTTGGATTTAAACTTAGGCATAATAGATTTTTCCAAAGAAAGTTTTCCCTTACAAATCTATCCAAACCCTATCCAATCATCTTCCACCCTTTCCTTTTCCCTTCAACATGCTGAAAACTTATCCATTGATCTTTTCAATCTTCAAGGACAAAAAATAAAATCTTTTATTAATCAACAGTATTTTACTCAAGGAGAACATAAGATTGATTTACTCTTCAATGATATGCATAAGCCAGGTTATTATCTGCTAAGGATTAACAATGGAGAACAGGTAATTACTATTAAGGTTTTGAGACAATAGAAGTAGATAAATCATATACACCACTCCGGCCGCCTTTTTAAGCGTTGCCTGGTGCAAATGTCCCTGAAAATGGGCCTTGCACATATCAATCGCCTGAAGGAGTGATTCACAGTCTATCTTTTCGGGGTTGAGATTGAGGTCGATCATAAGTTTGGCCGGAAATTCTGCAAGCTGTGTAGCAAATCCGGCACCTGGCGTCAACTAAGAAGGTTGCTTTACCAGATCGTTAATGGGTACACTTTTCATGGCAGGTGACAATCCGACCAAAAACGTGTCTCTGGAATTTATAGTAAAGTTCGTCGTGCACAAATATTGCTACAGGCGGATGTAGAAGGTGCTTGTTGGACAGATACTCAAATCGCGAGTGCCTATCGCTGCCGCGTACGAACAGTAGAAAATATACGAAAAAGTTTTGTTGAGGAAGGGTTTGATGCATGTGTTAATCGAAAAAAGCGGGTATCTCCTCCTTGTGCCAGCTTGTTGGACGGCAAGCAGGAGGCCTCTATTAT
>JAUIKE010000278.1 GCA_030430845.1 Bacteroidia bacterium
AAGGGCACTCCGGTAGAAGACAGCTGAATATTGTAGCCTCCCGGGCGCTTGCCCTTCCGGGACTCCAAATCCAAATGTCCCATCTCACGCATGATAGAGATGACGTTGCCGAAAGATGGATGGATCTCATCGAGGCAACGGATGGTTTTTTCAACTAATTCACCTACATTATTAAAAGGCTTCAGAGGCGCTTTCCCGGAAGCATCCACGTTCAGGTCCCAGGGCCTGAGTAGAGGCAACTCCATTTTATTTTTCCTGTAAACATTGAGTTCATCAATGATCGGAAGAATCTCCTGGGCTATAGAGCGGTGAAAATCGACACAATCTTCCGTAGAGTAATCAAAACGATTGAGTGCCTGGAATTTGTAATCCCTAAAATTTAGGAAGCCGGCATTAAGGGCAATCTCATGTCGTTTTTCCAGTAAGGTGTCAAAAAGGGATTCCAACTGTGGCGTATCTTGAAGAATGCGCTTGTTGATTTTGTGATAAACTGTTTCGCGCAATTCTCTATCCGTTTCTTCAAGGATGGTACCGGCTTTTTGGAGCGTCAATTGTTTGCCGTCCATGCCAATGGTCATTTCAGAGAAAATCTTTCCGTGTTCTTTTGACTTTAGCTGAACTTCTGTGGCAAGGGGTATATTTTCTTCATGAAAAAGGCTGGCGGCATTTCGAGCGAGGCGAAGATAAATTTTATAGGCATCTCCTCCCAACTGGCCAACAAAAGAAGAGTTGACGAGCTTTTCATTCAGGGTATTTTCAAAGGAGACAATTTTAGGCATTAACTCCTGTACGGCATATTCGTACAGATCCATTGCCTGTTCGTCCGAGCTATTGACGGTTATTTTGATGTACCTCCAGGCAAAACATTCACTCACTACTGATTCCAGCTCACTCCTGTCGTAGATCCATTGTTCGAGATCTTCCAAATTGTTAATCTCTCTCTTGAGTAAATCCTGGTAATAAGGCTTAAGCCTGGACCAAACAGTAATCTTAAATTCCTCTGGTAAAAACTCCCTTTCTCTTGGCCGTGGTAAAGCAACAGCGCTCTTATTCATGATTATGATTCTGTTAAAATGAATAATTTACAATTATGCGCCAAGAACCATCAACAGCATAAAGGGAAGGGTACACCAGCAATGCAACAGCGGTTTTATTCTTCTTCTTCCTTGTTTTCCTCCGAAGGGGACTCCAAGTTGAATAGGTCGTTTTCATGAAGAAACTCAAACCACTTAATTACTTTTTTAATGTCGCCAGTGCGTACCTTATCCTTGTCGTACGTTGGAAGAACATCCATGAAATAGTCATGTAGCTCCTCTGGTCTTGCGTTCGCACTCACGGGGGGATTGTCGTTTAATTGTTCCATCATATTTTGGAACACCTTTTTTAACTCAACGGATTCTCCGTCGTCGGTAAAAATGGCTATGGATTCTAGCGGAGAAAACTGATGCTTGCGAGCAGAAGCGAACTTCTTTTTGCCGCTGATCAAGTCTTCAATGATTAATCCATTATTTCTATTGGCAGCTATCCGAAAAATTCCGGACATGCCGCTAACTGCAACTAGGTTTTCTAAATTCATAAGTTTATTTGTCCCTTCATAATAAGGGGCAAATGTACAAACTATATTTCATTATACAGAAATATACCTGATGTAGATGGCGCAAAAAAAATTCTAAACTTAGGGAAAACCTTGGTGGGGGGACGTCTTATATTTTCACTTATATCATAAAATTACTCATTCCCTGACTTTGTTCAAAATTTTTACCCTATTTTATTTTCAGTAAGCTCTTTTCCAACTACTTAGTTCAATTGTTTTTTGGGCCACCGGTTCCGGCGACCCAAAAAACGATTGAATTAAATAAATGTATACTAATACTTAAGAAGCAGGTCAATCTTCTCTTTTAATCGATTTTGTGGAAGGTATTGTTGCTCTAGGTTTTGGGCAAAAGGAACGGGTGTATCCAGACTGGCAACTCTGATTACGGGGCCATCCAGGTACTCAAACAATTGTTCGGAAATGAAAGCGGATACCTCTCCTCCTATCCCTGCCGTCATAGTATCTTCAGTTAATACTATAACTTTGTTGGTTTTTTCTACACTTTCAGCAATGGCTGAATAATCAATGGGTAAAAGGGTCCGCAGGTCGATTACCTCAGCATCTACACCTAGTTCATCCACCGCTTGCAGGGCCCAATGTACACCCATACCATAGGTGATGATACTTAGCTGTTGACCGGCTCGGGCAACTCTTGCTTTTCCGATCTCTACGGTATAATATTCATCCGGAACAGTTCCGCTCAGGCTTCTATATAATGCTTTATGTTCAAAGAACAATATAGGATTTGGGTCTTCAAAGCTCGCCAGCAATAGCCCTTTCGCATCATGTGGCGTAGATGGGTAAACCACCTTCAAGCCTGGGGTATGAACAAACCAGGCTTCTGTACTCTGCGAGTGATAAGGCCCGGCGCCAACACCAGCCCCTGTAGGCATTCTTACGACGACATCGGCATTTTGTTGCCATCGATAGTGTAATTTTGCCAGATTATTAACAATTTGATTGAAGCCTACACTAACAAAATCGGCAAACTGCATTTCCACCATGGCTTTCCATCCCTTCAAGCTCAGGCCGAGGCCTATTCCCAGGATGGCACTCTCACAAAGGGGGGTATTCCTTACCCGATCCAGACCGAATTGTTCCACAAATCCTTGCGTTATTTTAAAGACTCCGCCATATTCGGCTATGTCTTGTCCCATCAGTATCAACTGGGGATGTCTTTCCATAGCCATTCGCAGCCCGTCCGATATGGCATCTACAAACCTTTTTTCCTGAGTAGGCCCGGCGGGATGAATGATATTGGCGGTATGTGGAGCATAAACATCACCTAGTTCCTGTTCCAATTGGGCGCTTACTTTTTCTTCTTCACCAACTTTTTTCAAAGCCTGGTTGATCTCCTTTTTAATGCTTTTTCGGACTTGATCGATTTCTTCTTGCTGCAGGATATTTTCACCTAACAGATAGTCTTCAAAGTTTTGAAGCGGATCTTTGTTTGCCCAAAGATCCATCAGTTCTTTAGGTACATATTTAGTGCCGGAGGCTTCTTCATGGCCGCGCATCCTGAAAGTTTTACACTCTATTAGAATAGGAGCGGGGTTTTCTCTTATCTGAGCGGCTTTCTCGCGGATCGTTTGATATACTTCCAGAATGTTATTGCCATCTATGATCAGGGATTCCATGCCGTAACCGAGTCCTTTGTCGGCCAAATCTTTGCAGAAGTATTGCTCGGAAACCGGCGTGGATAGGCCATAACCATTGTTTTCTATAATAAAAATTACAGGTAGTTGCCATACTGCCGCTACATTGAGTGCTTCATGGAAGTCTCCTTCACTGGTGGCGCCGTCGCCGGTAAAAGCAACGACTACTTTTTTTTCCTCCTTTAACTTATGAGCCAGGGCCACGCCGGAAGCCAAAGATAATTGTGGTCCCAGATGCGAGATCATCCCGATGATGCCATATTCAGGGGCTCCGAAATGAAAGGAGCGGTCGCGGCCCTTGGTGAATCCTGAGGCCTTACCTTGCCATTGGGCGAATAAGCGCTCATACGGAATCTCTCTGGAAGTGAATACGCCCAGGTTGCGGTGCATGGTGAACAACCACTCGTCCTTTTCAAGTGCAAGGGTCGTGCCTACCGAAATAGCCTCTTGCCCTATTCCTGAAAACCACTTGCTGATCTTGCCTTGTCGCAATAGGCTCAGCATCTTTTCTTCAATTAATCTGGGTTTTAAAAGATTGGTATAGAGTAGTTTAAGTTTCTCTTTCCTGATTCCTTTTCTTTGGAACTGTATTGGTTTGGGCGAAGTATCCATCATGGGTTCGTCTATTTTTTCGATAAAGGTAAATGATTAATACGCATAAACAAACTACCTCAAGGTCTTGTTAGGTCATAAACTTTCACCTAATTTATATGTCTGATTTTCTCTAAATATAGTTTTTGTGGGCGCCGCTACCGGCGCCCACAAAAACTATATCCAAATTGGTTCAAAAACGTAATTTTTTAATAAAAATGATTCAAATGCTTAAGAAAACTTTCTTCGCCTTATTCATCCTGGTATTTGGCTTAACTGCCTGCAATAATAGTACCAATTCCGGAGAAGAGGGCGCCAACAGCGAAGATATGTCTCAATTCGCCGACGATGAGAATTTCAAAGAAAAACACGAAATGCCGGAGCAAATTGATTTTGATGGGAAGGGAGAAACAATGGAGTTTGACACACCGGATGGGCAAAAAGCTTCGGCGTACGCTATCCTGCCGGAGGGCGAGACAAATAAATACCTCCTTGTATTTCACGAATGGTGGGGATTGAATGATCAGATCCGACAAGAAGCCGATCGGCTGTCCAGTGAATTGGACGGCGTGGCAGTTATGGCTATTGACCTGTATGACGGGGAAGTAACGGATGATCGAGATAAAGCAGGAGCATTAATGCAAGGAGCTTCTAAAAAAGAAAGCAGGCTTCAATCCATCATTAAGGGAGCTATGAATTACGCAGGACCAGATGCCGAAATTGCTACCATAGGCTGGTGTTTTGGAGGCGGCTGGTCATTGAAAGCGTCTGTTTTGGCGGCAGAGCAGGGAGCTGGATGTGTAATGTATTACGGCATGCCGGTTCAGGAAGCAAAAGCCCTTCAGGGCTTAAAAGCAGATGTGCTGGGAATATTCGCCAGCCAGGATGCTTACATCACACCGGAAGTAGCCAATAACTTTAAGGAGTTGGCTGAAAATAATGGGAAAAACGTGGAGATTCACATCTTCGATGCGGATCACGCTTTTGCCAATCCGAGTAGCCCCAGATATGTGGAAGAAGCCGCTCAAAAGGCGAATGAATTAGCGCTGGAATTTTTGAAAGAGAAGCTATAAAAAGCAGAACCCGGCCGACGGCCGGGTTCTGCTTTACTCATTATTCTTTTTACCAAACAAGCGTTTACTCCAATATTCTTTCAACCGCTGTCGCCGCTCCTCCTCCTTGTCCATCATCCGCTCATTATATTTTCTCATGCGCTCAATATACTCAGCATTGGTCTCATTATTTCTTTGCCGTTTGAGGATGATGTCATCGGGATCAAACTGCGGGAGCAATTCGCGATAAACCCGGTCGATAAAACCAGGGTTTTCGTTATAATCCTGCAAGTATTCCACAATCAGCGGCATTTCTTCCAAATAAGGCGGGCAATCCATCAGATACAGCATAGTATCCGCAGGGCTCTCAAATTTTGAATTTTTCCAGCCCCTGAATTCCTGCTCCTTCATAAGCCGACTCATAAACTCTCCAAATATGGGCAAGGCGGTGTTGGACCCTTGTCCTGCACTCAAGGTCCGGAAATGCACTTTGGGGGACTCGGCACCTACCCATACACCGGCTACAATATCGGGTGTATAGCCCATAAACCAGCCGTCCGATTGGTTTTGAGTGGTACCGGTTTTGCCGGCAATATCATTGTAGAGCCTATATCGGTATTTCAGCCTGGCCGCCGTGCCACTGTCCACTACCGCTTCCAGCATATGAGTCATTACTTTAGACTCCTCTTCGGTGATGATCCGCTCAAAATTACGCGGGTCAGGCCGATCAAAGGATACCAGTACCCTGCCGTCAGCCGTCTCGATCCGATCCAGGTAATGCAATATTGGTTTTTGACCGTAATTCGCATAAGTGCCGTATACCTGGACCATTTCCCAAAGAGAGGCATCTACCGACCCCAGTGCGATGGCAGGTACCGGCGGTATGTCCCGACTGATCCCCATTTTAGAGGCCAAATGCCGAACGGAATCTATGCCCGCCCGAAGGAGGGTTTCTACAGCGACCACATTCACAGAGTTGCTGAGGGCTCCTTCCATCGAATAAACGCCGCCGTACTGCCCGTCGGAGTTTCGCGGCGACCAGTTTTCATACTCGGCATAAGTGATGCGTTCATTATAGGTGTATTCACAGGGCATCATGCCGTTGCGCAAGGCTTGTGTGAAAACCAGAGGTTTAAAGGTAGAGCCTACCTGGCGTTGTGCTTTTACGTGATCGTATTGAAAGTATTTATGATTGATACCACCCACCCAGGCTTTGATCAAACCGGTGGCCGGCTCGATAGCTAAGAAACCGGCATGTAGGAGGGTTTGATAGTACTTGATGGAGTCGAGTGGCGACATCTCTTTTTCGACCTCTCCGTTTTCCCAGTCAAAAACGATCATTTTTACCGGTTTGGCAAAAACAGAGTCAATCAAGCTTTGAGGAGCATCCTCTTTTTTGAGCTGTTGATATCTGTTAGACGCGATAACGGCTTTTTCGATAACATCATTGCTACCCCAGTTGGGGCGCTTTCCCCAGTTTTTATAAAATTGTTCCTGCAATTTTGGCATATGAGACTGGACGGCCTCTTCCGCGAATCGCTGCATTTTAGCATTGATAGAAGTATAGATCTTCAAGCCATCCGTATAAATGTTGTAGGGAGTCCCATCTTCTTTTTTATAATCCTCCAGAATGTCCTGTAATTCCTGGCGCAAGTGCTCGCGGAAATAAGTGGCCAGCCCCTGGTTATGCCCTTCACGGAAATAATTGAGTTCCAGGGGGAGGGCTTTTAATGAATCCAGGTTTACCTCATTGAGGTAGCCGTACTTCGACATCTGATTCAAAACCGTGTTGCGCCGGGTAAGGGCTCGATCCGGATGATTGACCGGGTTGTAATAGGTGGGCCCTTTTAATATACCCACCAGCATGGCGGATTCTTCGAGCGTCAGTTGATCGAGGGATTTGTCGAAAAAACGTTGTGCCGCTACTTTGACGCCGAATATCTTACCCCCAAATGAAACCGTATTGAGGTACATGCGGAGTAATTCCTCTTTGGTGTACAAGTTTTCCAGCCGGCGGGCCGTGAATAATTCGCGTATTTTATTTACTGGGATGGTCAAAAAGCTGTAGGACTTCCGTGGGAAAAGGTTTTTGGCCAATTGCTGACTCAGTGTACTACCGCCGCCACCACTGGAATCCATGAGCAGGATTGTTCGGAAAAATACCCGTACCCAGGCCCGGAAGTCGATGCCGCTGTGCTGAAAAAAACGGGCATCCTCCGTAGCTACCAGGGCATTGGTAATACTCAGGGGAATCTCTTCCAGGTCGGCATTAACACGGTTTTCTATAAAATACTTTCCAAGCAAAACTTCGTCTTCCGAATATACTTCTGATGCGGTATAATTGCTGATGTTACGCAGCTGTGTGTAGGAGGGAAGTTTGCCGAAGGCGCCAAAATACACCAGGAAAGTCAGACAGATCACCAGGCCGACCATTACGGCCCCCGCGATCAATCCAATGCGAAGGACCTTAAAGACCTTGGGATATTTCGCCCGAATTGACTTGTAGCGTTCTTTGGCCTTTGTCAGAAGCTCCTGGAAAGCTGGTTTGATTTTTTGTATGTAGGATCGGATGTCAGTCATCGTGATTTCTTTGTCAAAAGAAAAACTGGTTGATACCCTGTTCTCTTATACCAGGGACAACCTAGTTACAAATTATCTTTTAAAAACAATTTGTTTGCTTTTTGAAACGTAAAAACAAATTTATACTAATTTGTTAGGTTTATCAAATAATTAAGCTATCAGAAAGATATAATTAACTCATTCTCTTTCCTTTTACCTTGTACCCAAGTTGCATTAGAGGCATGCATTGAATGGTAATATAGAGGAATGCAGTATTCAATCTATGTTAGCTGCTGCCCTGAAAGGGTTCTCCAATTAAGCTGCCCCTTCAGGGCGCATGGAGGTAGGAGTTTATACACTCCGGGCGCCGCCCGGAGTTGGGTTTATATTTGCCTTTCAGGCAAAAAAAATCTCAGTTGATTTATTTTTATTAAAAACCTTCGTCAAAGACGAAGGTTATGCATGTTGGCTGCGCCAGCATTTTTGACACAAAAAGTTGTTTTAACTAAAATTAATTGTATATTTATGCTGTTAGCAATTTAAATGGATCTGCTGAAAACCAAAGCAGATGTAAATTATAATTGTTGTCCAAATGAAGCAAAAATAGCTATCATTGAATAATCTGC
>JAUIKE010000048.1 GCA_030430845.1 Bacteroidia bacterium
TTTTCCCATTGGGAATCGGTTAGCCGCTCATATTGAGTTTGCATAAAACTTGTTGTGTTGGTCCACTACAAGTTTAATAACTGATTCCCTTTTATTATATACCTGCAAATTTTTAAACATGCTCTTAGTTACAGATACATAAGGTAGTTAGTTGCTTGATTTTTAAACGTTTTCTATACGTTTATTGTTTTGGAGCCAATCTATGTGTTAATTCAAAAAAAAGTGATTCTTTTAAGTTAAATATAAGTATTGGGGAGTATTAGTTGGCCATCTCATAAATAAGTCTTTTTCATTCCGGGAAAGGGCACCCAAATTTTTTCCTTTGAAAGCTTATAGCTATGTGATATTTTTAAAATGATGAAAGAGAAAACATATACGATAAGTAGGCTTTATGCAATCCCCTGGATATTGTTATTCCTATTTATTGTAATTTTTCTTTTGGTAAACGGTATTGGTAAAACTTTTGCCCGTCAGGCTTTAGACAAATTGATCGAACAGGAACTCCCTCCTTATTACAATCTGGCATACGACCAATTGGAATTTAGTTTATTCAACAAAGAATTGACCATCACTAACCTGGTGTTCACGCCTGATTCCAGCATTCAACAAACCGGGGTAGATCGGTCTTACCAGGTACGCATTCCCCATTTTAACGTCCGCTTAAAGTCGCTGGAAGCCATCCTGTATCGGCAAGAGCTGATTATTGAGGGGATAAAGGTGGTAGACCCTCAATTTTCGGTGATTGATTTTTCAAAAGAAAAGGCATTGACTGCCTCCACGGAATCGCTCAGCCTTTTCGAACTGGTTCGACAATACTTGAGTTTATTTCGGGTCAAATCATTTGAGGTGGAAAATGCAGGCCTTCAATATCAAAGAGATAATGAAAAAAGGGGAGGGGACTTTTTTCTTAAAGCCTTTGATTTTCGGGTCGACGAATTTGAATTGGATTCTAACCTGACCCGACAAAACTTTTTGAATGCCGAATCGGTCGAATTAATCATTAACAAACAGCAGTTTTATTTATCGGATAACATTCATCGTTTTTCATTTGATCAATTTCGTTTATCGACCCGTGATTCGGTACTGAATTTTAGTAATGTGATATTAGAACCACGGGATTCTCAAACGGCTCAGGCCTGGTCGCCTGCTTCCGGCCCGGCCTTGTACAACATTCAAATACCTGAAGTCAATCTAAACGGAGTAGACTACTTCCAGTCCTACCTGAATAAAGATCTGAGGATCGAGCAGGTCATCTTTAATGCTCCCAGGATCCACATTATTGGTGGAAAAAGGCGCTTGAGGGAGGCGCGCGCACCACAGGAATCAGCCGTTTTAGATGTACTTTCTCAAATTGCCCCCAGTCTACAGATTGGCCATATCCTTTTGAATTCGGCAGATGTGAATCTCGATTTTCAGGAAGTTAGGAATCGAGATCTTCAATTCATGATTGACCATGTTAATCTGTACCACTGCTTTATTGATCCTACCAATGTCAGTTATTCGCGGAAGGCTCCACCTTTTCAGGACTTTAGCTTTCAACTGTCTGATTTCAGGGAAAATCTGCCGGATGGTTTACACAAACTTCAAGTCGGAAAGGTTGTGATTCCTTCAATGAAGGCCGGAATAGCATTAAGTGACCTCAACATCATCCCTTACAGTGAAGAGGCGCATCTGCGAAAAACTAAGGTGGTACAACACTTCCCTTTTCTATCAGTAGATGGGATTGATTACCTGGGGTTTTTACAACAAGAACCTTTGCGTATTGGAAATATTTATCTAAAAGAACCTCAGACAAAGATCATTAGCCCCATTCAAAGCCTAAGAGATACCAGTAGGCAGGAATTCAAAATAGCGGACATTCGGTCTTCCATTACCGGCTCTTTTATTCAGGAAATCAGTGCCGGGCGTTTGTGGATCGATGGAGGCCAGTGGCAATTGGATGATTGGATGAAAGTAGGTAAATATGATTTTACAGCTAATGGCTTTCTACTCAATGAACGGACAGCGGATTGGAAAGCATTGGCAGATACTTTTAACCTTCGTATTGCCGATCTGGATATGCAAAAAGATTCCATGAAAATTCAAATGGAGCAGCTTCTGACAAATGGGATTAACCATGACTTTCAATTCATCCGTTTTTCCAGGCTCAGTTCTTATGATTCTCTTTCAATGGAATTAGACGGCGTCACGGTTTTCCAAACTGATTTGGATCGACTTATGAGCCGGCAGTTTGAGTGTGACTCCTTGTATATTTGTAACTTATCAGCCAATGTGCGCTTGAAAAAAAATAAAAAAAGCGGGGGTGAGAACATTTGGCAAACCCAACTGCCATTTAGTACACCCAAAATTCATTTGGATAATTTTCAGCTGGATCTGGAAAGCTCAGAAGGAGATCAACTTTCTTTTCATAACTTCAAAGCTGTGCTATCTGCAGATTCCTTACTGCGATTAAATGATATGCAGTTATTTGATATGGAATTCCTTCCCGCTTCCGGTACTCATTGGGTAAAACTGGATAGGTTGGAAAAAAATGGACGGCAGGACTCTTATCAAATCACCGGAATGGAATTGCTGCCGACCAGCAGTTCCCCCAGAGTCAGGCATCCTCTGCGACTTCCTTCTGTCAGCATCAAAAATTGGGACCGGCAGAGGTATTTTGAAAAAAGGGAGTGGGCTTTTGAAAAAATTGTGTTGAACGATCCCGAATTGTCCGTGTTTGAACGGATGCTTGATACGCTGAGCAGCCCATCCAAAACTGAACTGAAATGGCCATTAGTTATTCTCGACTCACTTGAGATTCATAGGACCAAGTTATTCTACGCTTTAGAGGACTCGATCGAATTATCTATTCCTCAGTTTGACTTACATGTTCAGGGCATCAATACTAAAAGGCAATTGGTGACGGCATCCGCATGGACGGACCTGTATCGCTCTTTTCAATTTAATAGTCCTCAGGGCATAAGATTAAAGATTCCCGGATTGGAAGCTAGTCTGGCTTCCGCCAAAGTGAATGGAAAAGAACACACCTCTTTAGAGGTCAGCAATGTTTTTTTAGAAACAGAGCAGCTTCCAATCAAGCAACAAACCTACCTGGATAGTTTATCTCTTCAAGGTTTTTCTTTAGATCAATTAGTAAAGAAAAACGTTCTGGTAATGGATAGCTTTTCCTTAGGCGAAATGAATATTACCTTATTTCAGATCCTAAATGATAGTAGTGAGGCTGCTACTTTTACGAGGAAAGCGCCCCATATTAAGTTGCCGTTCCAGGCAGTGGATATAGGTTTTTTGAAGTTGAAGGAGGCATCCCTTGACCTCCATATGAATACTTCCTTTTCTTTAGATCGGATACAGATGGTAAGTCGGGGCATACAAACTGACTCGGTCCTAAACCTTGAGCGTTTAGAGGATTATTATCAATTTCTTGACTTGAAGCTCGATAACATTTCTTATGTTTTGGGAAAGTATAAGGAATACGAATTTTCTCAGAGTCTTCATTACAATTCGGCTAAACAACAATTACTGTTATCGGATGTGGCCCTTCAACCTTTGTACGCAAAGGAACAATATACCAGGATTATTTCGCATCAGGAGGACCTGTTTGATATTAAAGCGGATAGTGTGCTAATTCACGGATTTGAATGGGCGGGCCTGTTCGACTCCACTCTATACTGGCCAAAGATTGAATTAAGGCGTCTGAATCTTGATATTTTCAGAGATCAGAACAAGGTTCACCCCAATAACCCGCAGGATTTGGTGCAGGAGCAGATAAAGAGGATTCCGGTTCCATTTCTGTTGGACACGATAGAAATCAGCACGGATATTCATTTTGCCATATTACCGGAGGGGGCCGGCCAGGCCGGAGAAATCAGCTTTTTGGATTTGGAGGGTAAATTGACGCACATTACCAATCTGGATAACAAGTGGAGCGATCCTATGCGACTGGAAGCAAGAGGGAAGTTATATGGTACCACAGAATTAGAAGCCGAAATGAGCTTTGATATGGCCGATCCGATGAATGGCTTCACTATGAAGGGGCGGGTAGGACGCATGGACATAGAAACGATGAACAAAATTCTGACCCCTACTGCCCGGATTTTAATCAGGAAAGGGAAGTGTAAAGAAATTACTTTTGAGGTATCGGCAAATAAGGATGTGGCCATCGGGGATATGTTTTTTAAGTACAATAAACTCAAGTTTAGGATTGTGGATAAGGATGATATTCACCATGTCAGTTTAGGAAACTCACTTCTCTCCTTTTGGGCCAACCGACTGGTTAAATCCAATAACCCAAGTTTTTTATGGAAAAGGAAAGGGGTTATTTATTTTGAAAGGAATCACAACAGGGCCATTTTCAATTATTGGTCTAGAGCTCTTCTCAGTGGAGTGGTAAGCAGTGTTGGTGTAAAAAATAATCGGAAACAGTTAAAAAAACTAGGGTATGAAAATCTGGAGGCTTTGAATTATCAGGAATTGTTTGGAGAAAAAGAGTAAGGAAGCTTGAAAAAGAAGTCCAAAACATCAAAAACCAGCCCGGCAAAAACAACTGGCTGTTCGGCTAAGCCAGGACAACAGACATGATGAACCTCGGCCTGGTCGACGAGCTGTCCCTGGCTGTTCATCCCATACTCTTAGGAGCCGGAAAGCCGCTTTTCAAGATATAGAGGGATGCAGTATTGGAGATTATTGGATATCCAGCGTTTTTCGAGGGGTCTGGGAGGAAGGGGTGATGAGATGGTGCTGAGCGGGGCACTATGGAAGGAGTGGACTCCAATATTTTTAGAGCGGGGAAATCTTGAGTTAGTCACCTGGTGACTCCAAGTCACCAGGTGACTAACTCAAGATTCACAAAATTTTATTTGGGCGCAAATTTCTGTCCGCTTTTGTCCGCTTTTGTCCGAAATTGCCCGCCTGCCTATATGGGATAATGTCCGCATCACCTTGAAATGTGGGGCCCAGGTGATTTTGGCGGATTTCATTTTGCTTATCCAAAAGTCAAGCCCATTGGTATAAAAAATAGCTGTATTTTTAAGGAGAGAAAGAAATTGCGCCAAATATTTTATGCCAATACCTAAGGACCATATTACCCGAAAGAGAGGGCATGAAGCCTCCATCCTGCCTGGCAATTCTATTGCTATTCTGCCTTTTGTGAACATGAGTTCCGATCCGGAGAATGAATATTTCAGTGACGGCATAACGGAGGAGATCATAAATGCCATGACTAAGGTGGACGGATTAAAGGTGACGGCGCGGACCTCTTCCTTTGTTTTCAAAAAAGTAAAACTGGATATTCAGGAAATAGGCAGACAGCTGAACGTAGCCACCATCCTGGAGGGGAGTGTCCGGGTAGCCCAAAATAGGGTCCGGATCACAGCGCAGTTGATCAATGTAGCGGACGGCTTCCATTTTTGGTCCGAAACCTTTAATCGGGAGTTGGATGATATATTTGAAGTGCAGGAAGAAGTGAGTATTTTGATTGCAGAAAAACTCCGGGAAAATACAGGGCATTTTGAGATTGCCGATAAGCTGGCTGAAGTGCCGGAGGTGCCGGTTGATGTATATAAACTTTACCTGAAAGGGCGATATTTCATCCGAAAGATGAATGTATCAGACATGGAAAAAGGAGTTGCTATCCTGCGGCAGGTCATTGACTTGCACCCCGACTATCCCCTGGCTTATTTAGACATTCATTTGGCCTTTACTTATATGGGGGCGATTGGAGCCTTACCTGGGCAAGACGCTTTCTCTAAAGCCAGGACCTACCTGGAAGCAGCCATTGAAATAAACCCGGATTTGCCCGAGTGCCATATGCATCTGGGAGGAATATGTTTTTGGGAAAACTGGGACTATGAATCAGCATATAAACATTTGTTAAAAGCCCTGGAATGCCGCCCCAGCTATACTGATGCTCATCAAAGCCTGGCGATCATGCTGGCCTCACAGGGCAAATTTGATGCTGCTGAGCAATACCTCGAAACGGCTTTACAACTGGACCCTTTCTCTCCAGTTAATCATTATTATAAAGGAACCATTCATTATCAGCAGGAAAATTATCAAGAAGCTATTCAACATTTCAAGAAAACCTTGTCTTTAGAGCCTCACTTTACCTTCGCCTATTTGTTGATGGGAGGCTCTTTGATGTTAATGGGAAAGCCCGAGGAGGCAATGGCCTTATATAAAACCATTCCTGCGGTAGGAGAAGCAGATCTTTCCATTCTTGGAGGCCGCACCATCGCACAAGCCGGCCTTGGGAATAGAGAACAAACGGAGCTTGGTATTATTCAACTGCGTGACAAACTGCAGTCAGACATTATGGGCAGAGCTTTGTTTTTTTTAACACTCACCTATACCATTTTGGGTGAATATAAGGAGGCCTTAAAAATGTTAGAACAAGGAGTGCAGCACAGAGTGCCTACCTTGATACTGATTCAATACGAGCCTTTACTCAAACCATTGCGCCCCTTGGCTCGTTATCAGGCCGTACTGAAAAAGATTATTGGAGAAAAACCGGATTTCGTCCTTCCTGCAAAAAAGTATCAAACCTCTTCACTAAAAGAAGACGATATTGAAGAGTTTTCTCAATTGCTGCAAAAATGCATGTCAGTCGACAAACCTTACCTGGATGAAAAATTAAGTTTAAGAAACCTTGCTGAAAAAATAGGAATTCATCCGAATCACCTTTCTCAGATATTGAATGAAAAAATAGGTCAGAATTTTGCTGAGTATATTAACACCTTCCGTTTGGAAGATTTTAAAAAAAAGGCTGCTGACCCAAGTAATCATCACCTCACCATTTTGGCATTGGCCCTTGAAAGCGGTTTTAGTTCTAAGACTGTTTTTAATACTTTCTTTAAGAAAAAAATGGGCATGACGCCCAGTAAGTATTGGAAGGAACGGATTCAATAAAAAAGGTGCCCTACGAGGCGCCTTTTTTATTGAATCCGTTCCATTTTATAATATCGAACGATTCTTTTCTCCTGAAATCTCACCTTTGTAATAGAATAAAAAAGAGAAATCATGTTTACTGCTTGTTTGTGGACCAGTGCCCTAATCGATACGGAACCTGAGGAAGAGGAGGACCCTCAGGATCAAATGAAAAAAATGAATACCCTTCATGTTAAACAGCTTTTTAAAGATACCTATCCATTCATCAAGTCGGCTATTTTCAGGTTGGTAAGAGAAGAATCCGTTGCCAGGCGTTTGGCAGAGGAAACCTTTATAGAATTTTACACCTTCCGGTCGAGTAAGGGAGAGATAGATATGAATCGCTGTAGAGAGCTAGCCTTACAAAAAGCACTTCGACATTGCTGGATCCAATTCCGGAAGACGGGATAATGAAGCAAGGCACCTAAAACTGACTGTTTAATCACTCGAAATCCTACATATGAAACCTTTAATCTTTTCTTTAGCAGCCATGATCATACTCATGAGTTCCGCTAAGGTCTGGTCACAAATCTCTACCATTGACCAGGGCCTTAAAAACAAACTTCAACTTTATTGGGGATATCATCTGACCAAAAGCCATGACCTGATCTTTTCTCCAATGATTTATTCCGGAAACACAGCTGTTGCGCTAAGCCTGGAATATGAACGTGGGACTCCCCACGGCCTTCATCAAATTAGATTGGCTTATGACAAAACTAATGTAAGTGGAACCCCTCTCATTAGCTGGGAAGCTTTCGAAGGCACTCGAATGAGGCAGCCAGGTGAGGCCTTGCAGTTAAATATCAGTTATGCTTATTTGCATCAATTTTTTTCCTCAGAAGATTTTCAGTTTTACCTGGGGGGCTTATTGGAAGCCAGGATTCATCATACTTCCTACTATTTGGGTATTTCCGAAGAGGAAGGTTATGTTTTATCCAATTCATTGAATACTTCGTTACAAGTTGATTACCGATTGAATGAAAAGAATACGGTTCGGGCTTCCTTTTACATTCCAGTGTTATCCTGGATCAGTCGTCCGGAATATGCCATCGTAGATAATGAAGAGATCCAACATGAAGGTTCGGATCTGGCCTTTGTATATCAGCAAGGAAAGTTGGCCAGTTGGGGAACTTACCGGGCGCTGAATTGTGCTCTGGCCTTTACTCATTCGGTGAGTTCGGCTGTCAATTTAAGTTTTCGTTACCAGTTGGATTATTTCCGATATACAGAGCCTCTGAAGGCATCTGTATTGAGGAACTACTGGGATGTTGGAGTGGGCTTCAATTTTTGAGGATTTTAGCGAGGACCTCAAAGGTCTCGAGACCTTTGAGGTGTAAAAACGCACCAATCAACTCCCATTGTAGTACTACAACTAACTGATTATCAAGCAAAATTCGATATGAGTCACCCCATTTTCACCCTTTTACCCACATTTTTATTTTCAAAAATCAACCAACCATGAAATACCTCCTAAATATGATCTTTTTCCTCACCGTCCTCTCCTCTTGTGAGGACCTGCTCTTCGAAGAAGTTCCTACAAATGATCCCGAAGGAAATTTCGAAAGCCTCTGGACCACCTTCCAGGAGCGATACGCCGTTTTTGAAGCCAGAAATGTCGATTGGCAGGAATTATTCGAGCAGTTTCGACCGCAGGTGAACATAAATACATCTGATGATGAATTATTCCAGATCATTACAGAAATGCTGAGCCATCTGGATGATGCCCACGTTTCCTTAATGGCCGAAAACAAACCTTTCTGGCGTGGGCATCAAGAGTTTAGAGAACAAACCCATAACCTGCTTTTTGACTTTGGGGTAGTATGGGAAAATTACCTTACTCAGCCCGTTAATGTTAATAATCAGTATTTCTACGGAACGGTTGCCAATGATTTTGGTTATTTGTGGATCAATCACCTGGGAGGGGATGAACCCGGCTTTATCGACGAAATGATCGCCTCTATGTCCAATAAAAAAGGAATGATCATTGACCTGCGGCATAATACCGGTGGCGATTTTACCAATGGCGAGGCAATCGTGTCCCGTTTCGCCGGACAACGCAGCCTGGCTTTTAGCGGACAGCCAAAAAACGGGCCCGGCCCTGCCGACTTTGGCCCTGCCACTGACTATTTTATCGAGGCACAGGGCCCCGCTCAATTTTCTAAGCCAGTGATTGTCCTGACTGATCGTTACACCCTCAGTGCGGGGGAAAGTACCCTGCTATTCTTACGCGTACTCCCCAATGTGACCGTCATCGGCGAACCTACCGCAGGGGCCATGGGCGAACGCATCGAAAAGGAAATGCCGAATGGTTGGGTGTATTCCATTACCGGGCAATTGATCACCGCTGCTGACGGAAATGTTTATGAGGGCCCGGGAATACCACCGGATATTCAGGCAAGCAACACTTTTGAAGGATTGGCTGATGGAAAGGATGAGGTTTTAGAACTGGCCATCGATTACTTAAAAGAATAAAAAACATACAATATGAACATAGCAATTATTGGAGGAGGTATCTCGGGTTTGACTACCGCTCTTGCACTAAAAAAATTAGGTTTCGACTGCCAGGTTTATGAAAAAGCGACCGAATTAAACGAAGTAGGAGCCGGTATCTGGATGCAACCTAATGCCATGAAGGTGCTCGATTGGCTCGGAATCGGAGATGAGGTCCGATCAGAAGGACAGCAACTGCAAAGTGTGGAACTCTCCGACCAAAACCTGATTCCCTTAAAAAAACTGGAACGATCCCATATTTTGAATGAAAAATACAATCTGACGACCTCTATTCATCGGGCTCGCCTCCAAAAGATTTTATATAGTACTTTGCCAAAAGGAACCGTACAACTCGGGAAATCTTATGTAAGTCATCAGATTCAAAAATCTTTCGTGAAAATTGAGTTTGAAGAGGGTAGTGCCTCGGCCGACCTCTTGCTGGGGGCCGATGGTATCCACTCAAAAGTCAGACATCAATTATTCCCTCATGCTACTACCCGCTACTCCGGACAAACTTGCTGGCGGGGCATTGCGCCCATAGCCTTACCGCGAAACCGACAATCGCACGGACATGAAGCCTGGGGCAGGCAGGTTCGCTTTGGCTTTGCACCTATTTCCGAACAGGGAGTCTATTGGTTTGCAGTCGCTAAGGCACCGGAAGGAGAGCAAGAAACCCCTGCAAACTTAAAAGCCAAGCTAAAGGCCATGTTTTCTTCCTTTCACCCCCTGGTACAGGAAATTCTGGATCAAACACCTTTGGATAAGATCATTCGCAACGATATCAGCGATCTGAAGCGTTTGCAGGCCTGGTCTCAAAATCGAGTTTGCTTGATAGGAGATGCTGCTCATGCCACTACCCCTAATATGGGCCAAGGGGGCGGAATGGGCGTTGAAGATGCCTATTACCTGAGTAATATCCTGTCTAAGGATCCGGACTTTTTCCAGGCATTTACCCGATTTGAAAAAGAGCGGAGAAAAAAAGTAGATTACATCGTAAATACGTCCTGGCAGTTTGGAAAAATGGCCCACAATCCGGTAGGACAACAGCTTTTTAAACTCATGCTTAAGATGACGCCGGAAGCCATGCTGAAGAAACAAGTACAGAAAATGTATAGTATTAAGGAATATAAGTCATAAAGCTGCCTCAAAAGACCTCAGCCCTACGCTACAGCTTCGGCCGACGACGTACGGCCTTTTTCGATAGCCAAAAATATTCTTTCCTGCCGGCCGGCAGGAAAGAATATTTTATGGGGCGTCGAATAACGACGCCCCGACGGTCCGTATGGAAGGAGTTATTCGACAGCCCCATCTCCTATATTCCTTGTTTTCCTTCTTTTGTGTTATTCAAAACGGATTTTGTGTTTAGGACTTTGTTTCATTAACGGTACCTTTGTTTTAACAAAATCCAATAAGCATGAAAAATGTAGTTCTAATTACCGGAGCTTCTTCCGGGATCGGAAAAGAAACCGCCTTTCAATTAATAAAAGAAGGTCATATCGTATACGGAGCCGCTCGTCGGGTAGAAAAGATGAAGGATATTGAGGAAGCAGGAGGCCACGCTATTAAAATGGATGTGACCAATAATGAGGAAGTGAAAACGGCCGTCCAACGGATTATGGATGAGCAAGGGCGCATCGATGTGCTTTTCAATAATGCCGGCTATGCGGTATACGGAGCCGTGGAAACCGTCCCGATCGAGGATGCCAAAAGGCAGTTCGAAGTCAATATTTTCGGCCTGGCTAAAATAACAAAGGAAGTTTTGCCCATTATGCGCCAGCAGAAAAGTGGCAAAATCATCAATACCTCTTCCATGGGAGGGAAAATCTACACGCCTTATGGAGCCTGGTATCATGCCACCAAACATGCGCTCGAAGGCTGGTCCGATTGCCTGAGATTGGAATTAAAGCCTTTTAATATAGATGTCGTTATCATCGAACCAGGAGGGATTGCGACCGAATTTGCCGATGTTTTGTACGACCCTATGGTGGAGCGTTCCAAAGGAACTCCTTATGAAGAAATTGCTACTTCCCTGGCGAAAGCTACCAAAGAAATGTATGAGGAAGAAGGTCGATTATCACCACCTTCCGTCATTTCTAACTTGGTTAGCAAAGCCATCAAAGCTCGTAAACCTAAAACGAGATATGTGGCCGGCAAATATGCCAAGCCGATGATGTTTATCAGAAAATACCTGGGGGACCGGATTTTTGATAGTGTCATTTTGAGCACTATTAAACGAGAGGGAGGAAAATAAACTGAATAAAAGGGGATGCTGCCGTACGGCAGCATCCCCTTTACTGAATTAATAGTTCGGTACCATCGCTAACATTGATCTGAAATCTTACTGTTTTCCGCTCCTCTTCCCATTCAAAATCTATGGCTTCTCCGGCGCTTACCGACTGCGGACGGGCCTCTAAGCCAATAAGCTTTATAGTTGCGACTCTTTGTGATGGAGCGCCCTCATAGCCGTTTCCTTCCATGGTAAAGCGAATGATTCGCCTTTCTTCACCAATTGAATAGCTCGTCTTCAATAGTTGATAGCTCCCTTTTTGATACGCCTCCTTGGTTTTTCCGTCATCGAAATATA
Organism: Bacteroidia bacterium; assembly: GCA_030430845.1. Classification (GTDB taxonomy): domain Bacteria; phylum Bacteroidota; class Bacteroidia; order Chitinophagales; family Saprospiraceae; genus JANQPA01. The sequence continues at coordinate 11,996 of JAUIKE010000048.1, forward strand.
CTTCGTCTGTAAATCCTTCCGATCCGACATAATACCTCAGTTCGATGGAATCCGTCCGGTATTCTTCCGTATTGGGAAAAACAGGACTGAAGGGAATCATATGACCGGCCCTGACAAATACAGGAATATTTTCCAAAGAGACCGGAATTTCCATCCATTGCCCTCCTTCATAGGATTCATTTGTCCAGAAATCAAACCATTGTCCTTCCGGTAAATACACACTTTTAGCAGAGACCCCCGGATTAAGAACCGGAGTTACTAGTAGGGCTTCTCCCCATAAGTATTGATCCTCAATGGTTTCCGGAAGTTCATATTCGGTAAAAAGCGGCCGGGCCATGGGCATGCCGGTGGTCATAGTTTTCCAGCCTGATGTATAATTGTAGGGGATCATGCGATATCTAAGCTGTACCCAAGGCTTCACGATATCTTGCACCTCTTTTTCCCATAATACGGGCTCCGCCGGTACATCCGGGTTGGAATGCGGCCGGAAGACTGGTGTGAAGACAGCATATTGAATCCATCTAATATACAATTCTGGCTGTTTGTCCGGTCCGGCAAAACCACCGGCATCCGAATGCATGTAGGGGATACCTGAAACGCCTGCCCCTAACATTGCGGGTATTTGAGCCTGTAAACCCGACCAGGAGCGGCTGACATCACCGGTCCAGGGTATCAGCCCGTAGCGCTGAGTGCCGGCATATCCTGCACGGCCCAGTTTGAATAAGCGTTCATTGGGATAGTGTTGTGCGTATTTTTCATACATATTTTTGGTCCACTCATGACTGTAAACCCCATGTATCTCCGTAGCTTTTCCATTCACATGATACATCGTATCCGGGTGCTTTTCGGGCTCGCCCAGATCGATCCACCAACCTTCTACGCCTTCTTCTTTTTGCTCGACATATTGTTCCCAGATCCAGTCTTTGGCCGCTGGTTTAAAAATATCCAGCAAGCCACCGTCACCAAAGTAAAAATCCGAAATGGTGAGCGTGTTACCGGCCGAGTCTGTGGCCAGAAGTTTGTTTTCAGCCAGGTAGTCAAAGTTTTCGGACTTACGAGTAAAAAAGGGTTCTGAAATAGTGATCGTCTTTACGCCTTTTTCTTTCCAACCGGCGATCATTCCTTCCGGGTCAGGCCAGTTCTCCCGATCCCAGTCCAGTTGCCCCATTTTTCCATCCTCCACTTCTTCTCCAAACCAGAAAATGTCGAGAATGATGGCATCTACCGGATAGCCTGCCTCCAGCGCCAGGTTTAGGATAGAATCGGCCTGAGATTGTGTTTTGTAGCCAAAGCGGGACTGTAGATGCCCAAAAGCCCACAGAGGTGGCAGTGGCTGCCGGCCGGTCAGTGCGGTATACTCGCTAATGAGGTCCTCAAAGGAGTCACCATTGATGAAATAATAGGTCATATTGCCTCCCAGACTGCTAAAGTCGAGTACCTCTTCCTCTGTTTTCCCAATATCAAAAACAGCCTTGGCCGGATTATCAAACAACAGCATGTACTGATTGGAGGAGTAAATATGAGGTATGGCATAATTCAAAAACTCTGCTCCCATTCCGTAGCCGTAATTGGGTTGGTTGTAAGAAGGAAGAGCATAGCCTCTTCGATCCATCGGTAAAGCTCGGGCCCCTGTGCCGTAGATCGCTTCTTCGGGACGCAGCAGAAACCGTAGAGAGGTCGTATCGGCTTTTCGGATAAAACCCTGTTCTTCACTGAGTTTGAGGCCGGTTTCCAGGTCGTAGAATTGAATGTGAAAAGGTTGCAATTGTACTTCAACCCTTACTTCCGATGTTGAAAGACTAACAACGCTATCCCTATTATCAATTTGCATGGGGATGGCTTCGAATAAAACGGGGGCATAGCCCCGGTCGCTATAGGTCCTGTTATCCTGATAACTGACTTTAATAATATCCTCACTAATAGCGGCCAGTGTATAAGTACCTCCCTCGGCCTGAAAAGAAACTTGATGGTCCGATACGGAAAACGGCTTGGATGATTGCCTGCAAGAGGTAAAAAGAAAAGCCAAAAATGAGAAAAGAAGCAGCGTGCGTTTCATAACATTACATTGATTGAATAATGGTCGAATATAGAAGAAAAAATGGCTTATTGCAGTTGAAGAAAAGAGAAAGTTACTTCTTTTTCCCCGGGCATTGCCGCTTATTTTATCTATAAACCCTTAAAATATCCCGATATAAATGAAACGGGAAAAAGCCGATAGTGATCTATAAGAAATTCGTATTTATATATAATAGCGGCTATTCGTTTTATAGAACAAGTAAAATGCCTTATTTTAATTTAGGATTTTAGATAACCATGTAATTTTGATTTTAAGGAAGATGGCAGTTTGAAAAGATAGACATCTTCCCTCTAAGTTTACTATTCTCTTAAATTCAACTAATCATAACTAGGATTGGGCGAAAGGAGGAGTTTCCTCCTTTTGTCTTTTCTGTCTGATTTTAAGACTTCAATTAGCATAATTACCCATCTGTTAAGTATCCGGAATTTGAAGATGTTGCCCCCAGCAACCAATTTGTCTATTCTTCGCTGCCGGCAGTGAATGGACTTAAGAAAATTTGCACTTTAAAAAGCGTAATCAAGTATTTTATTGAAATAGAAAACTCTTATTAGTATGAAAAAAAATGCAGTTCTTTTATCCGTTTTATTGGTGTTCATATGGGCACTTTCCGGAACGGTAAGCTTGTTTGGACAGGAAACCCTTCAAGGCGGTCCGGATAGAAAAAAAGGCGAAGGGGAGGGCCCTCATGAACGCCTGATCATCCGAGGCGCAACCCTGATAGACGGCACGGGAAGCCCCCCCATCGGCCCGGTTGATATTGTTGTGGAAGGTAATAAAATTGTGGATGTAGCCGTCGTAGGTGCCCCCCGATTGAAAATTGACGAATCTAAAAGGCCGAAAGGGGCTACTAAAGAGATTGACGCGACAGGCAAATATGTCATGCCCGGGATCATCGATCTACATGTTCATACCGGCGGTGTGCCCAAAGCACCGGAAGCAGAGTATGTGTACAAGCTCTGGCTCGCGCACGGAATTACAACCGTAAGGGGAGTTCCTTTTGCTGACCTGGAGTGGTCACTCAAAGAAAAAGAACGCAGTGCCAAAAATGAGATCGTAGCACCTCGTATGGTTTCCTTCCACCGGATCGGAACAGGGAAAGAGTGGAAAGATCGCAAGATCCTTACCCCTGAAGATGCCCGCGAATGGGTACGCTGGGCCCATAGCCAGGGAGTAGATGGCCTAAAGCTAGGCTCTCATCGTCCTGAGTTGATGGAAGCGATACTGGATGAAGCCGCTAAATTAAACATGGGGTCCACAGCTCACCTCGGACAAATGGGCGTAGCCCAGATGAATGCACTGGATGCAGCCCGCCTGGGTTTGACGAGCATGACCCACTTCTACGGCTTGTTTGAATCCATGTACAAAGATCACGATGTGCAGCCCTGGCCGATAGAGATGAACTATATGGACGAGCAGTTCCGATTCGGACAGGTGGCTCGACAATGGAACCTAATCCACCCTCGGGGAAGTGAAGGCTGGAACGGCTTACTAAAAGAATTCCTGGAGCTGGATTTTTACATCAATCCGACCATGACCATCTACTCGGCCGGCCGCGATGTGATGCGTGCCCGCAATGCCGACTGGCATCAAAAGTATACCCTCCCTTCTCTACAGAGCTTTTTTGATCCAAGCCGGGAAGATCATGGCGCCTATTGGTATGACTGGACGACTGCAGATGAAATCGCCTGGAAAAAATACTACCAGGTATGGATGTCCTTCCTAAACGATTACAAAAACAGGGGAGGAAAGGTAACCGTTGGTTCTGACTCTGGCTTTATTTATCAGTTGTACGGCTTTGGTACCATACTGGAACTGGAGATGCTGCAGGAAGCAGGTTTCCATCCTCTGGAAGTTATTCGGGCAGCAACTATGCACGGCGCAGAAGAAGTCTTCAAGCCTCTGGATAAGCCTATCGAATACGGAGTCGTTCGTCCGGGCTTGATCGCGGATATGGTGATCCTGGATGAAAATCCATTGCAAAATCTTAAGGTTCTCTATGGCACCGGCGCGGTTCGTTTGAATGACGAAACTGGTAAAGCTGAGCGTGTAGGAGGTGTATTGTATACCATTAAGGATGGCATCGTTTATGACGCCAAACAGCTGTTGAAGGATGTAGAGGCAATGGTAGAGAAGCAACGTAAAACGTATAAAAAACCATAAAATAAGTGGGCGCCGGCCGGCGCCCACTTATTTAGCTAGTGTTTATTAGGCATCACCTCACCTTCAATAAAAGGCGCTCCTGCCTCCATCAAAGCCTTTGCAATCTTACCGGCATTTGCCGTTTCGCGATCCAATCTGCTCGTCATTTCACGCAGCTGATCTTTGATGATGGCCATGGTTTGTTTGTGCGTTTCGGTGGGTCCGTAAGTTGAATGGTAAATCCCCCGGTCGATAGCAAACAGCCGCTCGCCGATGGTTGGCTTGGTTTTTTCACCTATCTGCTGTTTGGCCGGACTGCCAAACAGGTCTTTGCTGAGTAGCATCAAGTTCTGGTGTAAACTGTGCAGTTGCTTCGTTAACTCTCCACCTGCCGCATTGGAGCGGGCAAAAGCCGTTTGCATCGCCTGAGACTTTTGCATGAGCTTGCTAAAATTCATTTGCAGGGCGGAAGCTTCCCGGCTTAGGGTCTCGTATTCGCGCCAAAACTGGGCAACCGCTTCGGTAGAGGCCCCTTCCAGAGCTCCTTTGTAGAGTGGAACTACCTCAAAAGTTATCGGTTCTGAAAGATTCGTAATGGCTCCCTCAATCTGTTTGGAAAGGGTGGCAGTATACGTTCCTGGTGCTGCCATGAGGCCCGAAGCATTGGCATTCCCGTTGCCGGACAAACTGATCGGATCCGGGGCTGGATATTTCAGGTCCCAGGCTATTCTGTGGAAGCCTTTTTTGGCGGGAGCTTCTATTCTTCTTACTACTTGCCCACTGTTATTTTTAATGGTGAGCCAAACCTTTGGGGGCATCTCCATCATTTCTTTTTCCAATGCTTCCCAACCAGGATAAGGTGTTTCTTTGTTTGCTTTGGCTAAGGCTTTTTCTGTTTCCTGCCTGCTTTCTTTTTCCGAAGAATATCCGTCTTTCAGGTAATAGGTAAATACGGCTCCAAAGGCCGGGTTAGGTGCAGTATAATGTGCAGCACCCATCGAGCCCTTAGGCTCGTCAAAGCCTAGATGGGGGCGTGGAACGTACCACCAGGCTTTTCGAGTTGGAAACAGCTTGGCTTCCGCAGCTAAGACTTCATTATTTACCTCTCGCAGAGCCGTATAATCATCTAAAATGTAAATCCCTCTTCCAAAAGAGGCTCCAACCAGGTCATTCTCCCGACGATGAATCGCAAGATCTCTAAAGGATATAGTAGGCGCCCCTCCGGTGATTTTTGTCCATTTTTTCCCTCCGTCTACCGTAAAGAAAATACCGAATTCGGTAGCTGCAAAAAGCAGATTTGGATTGACATGGTCCTGCACCAATCGCCAAACAAGATGGCGGTTAGGTAGATCTCCAGCAATGGATGCCCAGCTTTTTCCTTTATCGGTACTTTTGGCCAGGTAAGGCTTATAATCGCCGTATTTGTGATTGTCGAGGCAAACATAGACCGTGCCGGCATCAAAAAGATCTGCTTTTATATCATTCACGAAAGCTGTGGCCGGTACGCCTGGAATTGAGCCAACTTCAATTTTTCGCCAATTCTGCCCTCCGTCTTCCGTTACCTGGATTAGGCCGTCATCCGTTCCAACATACAACAAACCTGACTGTTGTGGCGACTCTGCCAAAGATGTGATCGTATTGTAATTGGACATGGCAAGCATATCCCATGGGGAGTCCCAACTTTGTTTCTTACCCATGATCGGTAATTCCATACGATCCTGGCTTTTCGTCAAATCACCTGAAATGGCGGTCCACTCATCTCCTCGATTGTCAGATTTCCATACCCGGTAAGAGGCAAAGTAGATTCGGGTGGGGGAGTGGGGACTCACTAAAATAGGTGCATCCCAATTGAAGCGTTCATGAGGCTCGTCCGGACCTGGCTGCGGCTGAATGTCGGTAACCTCTCCCGTTGTCATGTCGATTCGAGACAAGGTTCCTTGCTGGCGTTCGCCGTACATGATGTTAGGGTTACCGGGCTCGGTGGCCGGCTGATGGCCGTCCCAGTCGAGCACGACCTTCCAGTCGGAGTTCTGAATGCCATGTGGATTATCGGTACGGGAAGGGCCGCCTTGTGTGCTGTTGTCCTGCGTTCCTCCAAACACATTGTAGAAGGGCTCGGCATCGTCTAAGGCTATTTTGTAAAACTGTGTAAGAGGCAAATTGCTGATGAATCGCCAATTCTGGGCCAGGTCAAAGCTTTCGTACATGCCTCCATCGGTGCCGATCAACAAATAACCGGGATCATCTTTTCGAAAAGCGATGGCATGATTGTCTGAGTGTTTGTGCTGCTCGCTCATTTGCCGGAAGGTCTTTCCTCCATCATCAGAAATTTGGATACGAACGTCCATCAGGTAGATTCGGTCAAATTGATGGGGACTGGCATAGAGTTCCTGATAATAATGTGGGCCGGTAGCCCCCGAAACGGCGTCCGACATTTTCTCCCAACTGCCTCCCCGGTTGCTGGAGCGATAAACGGCCCCTTGTCGCCGGTTGAGTTCGAGGGCCGCATAGAGCACATCGGGTTGCTGAGGCGAGATATCCAGGCCAATTTTGCCAATATTCCCACTTGGTAAACCTGTTTTGAGTTGCGTCCAGGTTTCACCGCCATCCTCACTTCTGTGCAGGCCGGATTTGGGCCCGCCACCCATGTAGGCGGCAAGGGTTCGGTGCCGCTGCCAGGTAGCAGCGTATAAGCGATCCGGATTCCTGGGGTCGATAACGACTTCGGTGACGCCGGTCCATTCATCATCACCCAACACTCTTTTCCAGCTCTCACCCCCGTCGGTTGATTTGTAGAGCCCTCTTTCTCCGCCTTTGCTCCAGAGCGGCCCTTGTGAGGCTGCCCAGACGATGTTGGAATTATTGGGGTGGACTATAATCTTGGAAAGGTGTTCTGAGTTTTTCAGGCCCATATTCTTCCAGCTTTTTCCACCGTCTTCGCTTTTATAAACGCCATCACCAAAACCGATGTGGCGGCCGCCGTCATTTTCGCCGGTACCCACCCAAACGATATGTGGATTAGAGGGATCGATGGTGACGCAGCCGGTAGAGTAGGAAGTTTGCTGGTCGAAAACGGGCGTCCAGGTTACTCCGGCATTGATCGTCTTCCAGACACCACCGGAGGCGACGGCTACATACCAGGTGTTGTCATTTTTCGGGTGGATAGCAATATCCGCAATCCGGCCCGACATGAAGGCCGGGCCGATGTTGCGCAGCTCCAGTCCTTTGAAAGTAGCCTCTTGCCAGGGTGAATCGGTGGATTTTTGGGCAAAGGAGAGGGAAAAGGCAAAACAGAGTAATAGTAGCGTAGAGCATAATTTTTTCATAGGTGAAAGCTTTTTTTTACTTAGACCTCAAAGGTCTCGAGACCTTTGAGGTCTAAATTCGAACAAAAATCATCAATTGTAGTACTTTAACTCCCTCAAAATAAGCCGGATATCCTTGAAAAAGCTGCTTTTTTGCTCTTTTTTAGCGCAAAAAATATTTTGCAGCTGTCCATTTTTGAGAATACGGATAATTTGAATGTTCGGCTATTCCAGCCTGGTCAAAAAAATAGGGCATCAATCTATTTTTGATGCCCTAATGGGAGTGAGCAAAATTATTGCCCGTCTCCTTTTTATTTTATGCTTTCCTTCACCATTTCTGAAACCACTTCTGGACTGTATTTTGCGCAAGCTTATTATACGGTGTGAAACCATTATTTTCCCGCGGTCGCTCCATTAAATTGCACGACCACTTCCACCAGAGCAGACCGTTGCAAAAATCTTTATCCTGAATACTTTCCAAAACAACTTCGTAACACAATTCCTGGCATTGCTCGTTGATAGGCCGGCCCAGAGCCTCTTCGTGGGGCTGCGTCCAGGTGTTTTCTACTGATCGGAAGCCGATTTCGGTGAAGATCATCGGTTTATTATAAGTATGGCAGGTTTCTTCTATTAGGTCCAGTACTTTATTGAAATGTTGAGTTAGCTCTTCCTTTTCAGGCTGCTCCTTTTTACTTAAGGGATAATAACAATCCAGGCCGATGTAGTCCAGCTCGTCCCAGAATTTGAGATTTTCAAATTCCTCTCCCCAATTTGCTGCGTAAGTCATGGGCCCTGAATAAATGCCGCGCAATTTCCGGATCAGCTGACGCCAATCCTGCTCGCGGGCAATGGTGGCCTTGGCAAACTCAACACCCACGCAAAGCATGTCAATGTCATGTATCTCCGCCAGCAAGGCATAATGACGCATCCAGCGATGGTAATTTTCAAAGAACTGTTGCCAGTCTTTTTCCGAGGTCATCGAGACATCGCCCGGCCAGCTGCCCCGGCCGATCCAGATCTGTGGTTTGAGCACTGTGAACATGCCCTTCTCCTTGGCCTCATAATGCGAATGTAGCACCGCCTCATCGTTTTCATTGCCGGCTCGGCTGGAGAAATGAATAAAAGTAGGTTTTTGAGGGTCTCGCATGCTGGAGTAGGGAACAATAGCCACCGCATTGGCGTGGATATTACGCAGCTTGTCTAACGACCGACTGGCTAGCCGTGATCCATAACCATTATATACACTGTAGCCCTCATGAGCGAAATTGAAGCCTTTTAAAAAGGGAATGACTACTTCGCGTTCCGGCTGGTCCGCCGCTGCCTGTTTTTTCAAAAAACGATGCCAGTCTTTTTCCAAACTTTTAATTTCTTTTTCATTGGGTGTCCAGGTAGCATATTTTTCCAAAAACAATTCTTTGCCCCATTCATCCAGTAAAAACTGAACGAATGAACCGGCGCTGCAATACATCACCAAATCCGATTCCTGAGCCAGCATCTCATTGTCCAGCAAGTCTTGTAACTTTGGAAGACTTGCTGATTGAAACAGCCTTTGAGCCCAGTAGGCATAGCCCTTCCTTTGCCATTGATGGGTGAAGTAGACGCCCAGTCCTTTTTCCAGGGAATGCGTTTGAGGACTGCCGAGAAACTGCCGGAGCAACAACTCATTCTCCATTTGCCACATCTGGCCCTTAAAATTTTCATTAATGACCACATGCACCTTGTTCTGCCCGGGCTCCGTATGTGCCTCGTCCATGCTATTTAGCCGAAGGCCTTTTTCTTCTCCGTCGGGATATACAAAGTAGCTGATGCGAGCCAGGGGCGCTTCTTTGCCGAGGAAATTTAGAATCTCCTCGAAGGAGGCTTCACAATTGGCTGCAAGTTCCTCTAATTCTTTATTTTGAAAATCTTTGTTGTAGCTGAGAAATGAAATATTAGGCGAATCATGTCGTGCTACATCCGATTGGGAAAAGTCAAAATGGAGGTTTTGATCAAGCGCCCATTTTTCTTCGTCAAATTGACCGAATACCACCGATTCTCCTTTTTGCAGCACTTCATACCCCCAGGTATTGCGAAACAGGTTTCTCGATTGCCGCCCCATTTGTTCGGAGATGACCTGTTGTATACCCGAAATGCTGTTACCGGTGATTAGGTAGAATGGAAATTGAGTATGAAAGGGGTGTGGAAACATGGATAGCTTAAATACATCGTCGGCCTGCGTATACTTCTTTTTATGAAAAACGAAGCCTTCTTCCTCAAAATGAATAGGCAAATCTTTTGCGACTTTTCCCAACCATTTGTTGTTCTGAAAAGTACCTATTAGAAAAACCGGGTTATTGCGGACTTCTTCTTCCGTTACGTCTTCAAAATATCTCAGTTCCGTGTTGAGGGTCCACCGTCGCTGTTGTTGGAGGTTCGATGCGAGCTGCATGAGTGGTTCCTGCTGAGAAGCCTCGGAAACGTCGTGAATGATCAACAATTTACCGTGCTCTCGCAGGGCATTGTACATATCCCAGCGGGTAGGATATGTAGGCTCAGGAGCAACGCTGGCCAGGACTGCCTCTGACTCTTCCGACTTATTGAAAAGCCCAAACAATACAAAAGCGACAATGATGATAATTGGGATGAAGGCGTATTTCAGGGCGTTCATTTCTGGTGATTTTAAGGAATGTGATAACTTAAAACAAAATAAAAAAAAGAAAGGGGATTTAGCCGCCCAAGCGGCTAAATCCCCTTTCTTTTTTTTACTTATTCCCTAAACTTAATATCGTTATCTCAATCCGCTGATTCTGTTTTCTCCCTTCATCTGTTTCATTCGAAGCGATGGGGAAGCGTTTGCCGTATCCTTTGAACAATACTCTCCATTTGGGGATGCCCAGATTAACAAGGTAATCCGAAATAGATTTAGCTCTGGCTGTAGACAGTTCGTCACAGTACCAATCGGGCGGCAGACTGTTGGTATGCCCTCCAATTTCGATGGCGACTGCCTCATTTTCGGTCAGGAAGGAATACAATTCATCTAATACTGGAAAGTATTTTTCCTGAATCTTCGTACTATCCGCCTGGAACTGCAAGGCTTCAATCCGGATTTTTTGCCCTTCCTCCACATCTTCTACTGCCAATTCCGGGATTTTCCGTTTTTCTACAAAAACTTCGGAAACAGCCTCACATCCATTTTTATCTGTAACGGTAACGCTATGGTCCCCATAAGTTAGGGTAGAGGCCGTCTTTACTTTTTCCCCATTATCCCAGCTGACGGCATACGGTTGGGTGCCTCCGCCAATTTGTACTTCCGCCTTCCCGTCTGTGGATGTTTCATCTCTGGCTGTTTGTAAGAACATAGCCGTGGCCTTCAACTGTGTCGGGGCGCTTAAAGATGCAGAAGCGGTAGTCGTTTGACCGGTTGCATCCGTAATAGTCACAGAATAAGTACCCTCTGCCAAACCACTTACTTCCTGTCCGTTCAAAGAAGCTTCATTCCATTGATATTGGAAAGGCTTTTTCCCTCCGCGAACATTAACCGTCAGCGTACCGCTGTTTTCTCCGAAACATTTAATAGGCTGAGCGACTTCCAGCGTACTACTCAGAGGAAGAATGTTTTCGGTGATGTCCACCTCTGCTGTAACACTGCAGCCATTGGCGTCTGTAACCGTTATGGTACGTGTTCCAGGACCTAGTTTTTTAGCCTGAGGAGCTGTTTCGCCATTGTCCCAGGCATAAATATAAGGTGCACTGCCTCCACTTACCTGGGCAGTGGCCAGGCCATCCTGGTTATCCGTGCTGGCTGGCTGTACATTGGTTAGTTGTATGCTCATCTCCTCAGGTTGGCCAATTGTGAAAGATTGAGTTGAAGTTGTGCCTTTTGCATCCGTTACGGTGACGGTATATTCACCAGCGCCGAGATTAGAGATTTCTGCTCCGGTAGCTTCTTCGTGATTCCAGGCGAAGGTGAATGGCCCTTTTCCACCTTTTCGGTTGACTTTAAGGGCTGCGGTTTCTTCGCCGAAGCAGTTGATGGTCTCGGTTTGTTCGATGCCGGCGGTCAGGTCGAGGATCTTCTCGATGATGTCGATTTCCATGACCAGTTGGCAGCCTGCCTCATCGGTGATGGTTACTTTGTGGTTGCCTGGTGACAGACGGGTGGCCTCCTGAGTTGTTTCGCCATTATCCCAGGCGAAGGAATAGCTGCCGGTACCGCCTCTGACATTGAAGCCTGCCACCCCATCCTCATTATCGGTAGTAGCCGATTGTACACGACTAATGCCTGCGCTGAGCGCTCTGGGCTGAGGAATGCTAAAGGAGGCAGTTGTGGTAGTGCCTACTGCGTCGGTAATAGAGACGGTATAGTCGCCGCCGGCCAGGCCGCTGACTTCATCACCTTGCAGGCTGGAATCGTTCCATTGTATTTGGAAAGGTCCTTTCCCGCCACTTTTAGTCAGGATCAGGCCTGCTGTTTTTTCTCCATTACACTTGATTTCTCCGGTCTGCTCCAGGCTGGCCGTCAGCGGCAGAATATTCTCGGTGATCTCTATCTCTGCTGTGGCGGTACATCCGTTCTGGTCGGTTACAGTCACGGTATGCTTGCCAGGGCTGAGTTTGCTTGCTTGTTCTGTGGTTTCTCCATTATCCCAGGCAAAAGTGGCTGTGCCGGTGCCGCCGTTGAAAGTGACTCGTGCTTTCCCATCTTCATTATCTGTGCTGGCCGGCTCAACGTCTGCAATACCGGCCGATAAGGCAGCCGGCTGATTGATTCTGTACTCGGCCGTAACTTCAGTGCCTTGAACGTCGGTGATGGTCAGGTTATAAGAGCCGGCTCCCAGTCCGGAAATTCTGTCCCCTTGTTCGCCGCCAACACTCCACTGGAAAGTATAAGGACCCTTCCCGCCGGAAGGACGAGCTTCCAGAACGGCTGTTTTCTCTCCTGAGCAGCTGATTTGCCCGATTTCACGGATGTTGGCCGCAAGGGGTAAAATATTTTCGGTAATATCCACCTGGGCAGTAGTTTTACAACCATTGGCATCTGTTACTTCCACGGTATGTGTTCCCGGCCCCAGTTCTGTAGCTTCTTTTCTTTTTTCACCATTATCCCAGCTGAAAATATAATCTGGCGTTCCGCCACTGACTTCAACATCGGCTTGTCCGTCTTTGTTATTAGTGCTGGCTGGTTGTATGGCTAAGGCAGAGGCAGATAGGGCGTCAGGTTCTTCGATTACGATAGAAGAAGAATTAGTGGTTCCGGCAGCATCTGTGATACTGACCGTATAATTACCGGCGGGCAGTTCACTAAGAGTAGTGCCGGTTTTTCCCTCAATATTCCATTGAATTTGGAAAGGAGGCTTTCCGCCGTTGACAACCGCTCTTAAGGCACCGGTCGCATCCCCTTTACAGAGGATCTGTCCGGTTTGCTGAACATTTACAGCCAAAGGAAGGATGTTTTCGGAAATTTCTACCTCGGCTGTCGTTGTACATTGATTGCGATCGGTGATCGTTACCGTGTGTTTGCCGGGAGCCAGTCTCTTCGCTACCTCTGCAATTTCTCCATTGGTCCAGGCGAAAGAGAAATCGCCGTTTCCGCCGCTGACTTCTACCTGGGCCTGGCCATCTTCTTTACCGGTACTGGCCGGCTGAAGGATGATGATGCTTGCCTGAAGCGGAGCAGGTTGTTTTAAGTTATAGGTTTCAGTCGTTTGCCCTCCCAAGGCATCGGTGATGGTAACGGTATATTCGCCGGCCGGGATATTGCTCAATTCAGCTCCGGTAGCATTATTGTAACTCCACTGGAATTCATAAGGTCCTTTACCGCCTCGGGCGGAGGCTGTGATGGCTCCATCCGCACTTCCGTTACAGGAAATTACACCTGTAGGGCTTATATCTGCTACAAGAGGAAGGACTTCCTCGGAGATCGTTATCCTGCCGGTTGCCGTACATCCTTTTTGGTCGGTTACCGTGACCGTATGTTCCCCAGGAGCTAATTCGGCTGCATTGGCTAGTTTTTCTCCGGTATCCCATACATAGCGGAAGTTTCCATTTCCTCCGGAAACGACCTGCACCACAGCTTGCCCATCTGCTTTACCTTTTGAGGCAGAAGCAATGATTTTGAAATTTAATTCCATGCCTTCTCGGGCTGCAATCGAAAAGTCGGCATTGGCGCTATTACCAACGGCGTCGGTAATGGTTAGGCTGTAATCTCCCTCTCCAAGATTATTAACTTGCTCAGTGGTAGCTCCGTTACTCCAGGTATATTGGAAAGGAGCCTTTCCTCCCTTGATTTGGGCGGCTAAACCGGCATTATTACTGCCGGGGCAATCTAATTCGCTGGTTGGTTGAATAGAGGCGCTTAAAGGAAGGACGGTACGGTCAATATTGATCTCGGCTACGGTTGAACAGCCGTTCTTATCGGTTACCGTAACCTGGTGAATGCCTTCGTCAAGAGCGATCGCTTGTGCCTGAGTTTCTCCATTGTCCCATTGATAGGTATAAATACCACTTCCTCCGGAAGCAGACACGGTTGCTGCTCCATCTTTTGCTCCATCCTCACTTTCTGTTTTTTCTAAACTGACATTGGCGCTTACCCTTGGATCTATTACCTCTACCTTAGCTATTTTTTTGCGGCCTCTTCCATCCGTTACCGTCAATTCATAGTTGCCTGGCCCCAGGTTTGGAACACTTTCGGCCGTACTGCCGTTACTCCAGCTGTATTTATAGGGAGGGACGCCCCCAATTACGCGTGCTTTAAGAACTGCATCATCCGTAGTGCCGGTACAGCTCAGATCATTTTCAAGTAAGGCTGAAACGGTGAGGTTGGAACCTTTTTCGATGAGAAAGAGGCCCTTGTCTTCTGTAGCGACCCAGATGCCGCCATCCTTGTCGGCGGCCATAGAAGTAGCAAACTCACTGGTGAAGTATTGGGCAGGGCCGTAGACATTCACTTTTTCTGTTTCGGGATTATAGCTAGTGATCACATCGGATGAAACCCACAATCGGCCCTCATTATCAAAAACGATATCGGTTAATCTGCCTTCCGTGCTACGCGGAGGTAGTTCAACCGGATACCATTCATCTTTACGATCCAGCTTGCCAAAATAATCGATGGTGAGCAGCCAATCGCCGGATGGGCCTACGGCTACGCTGAGGATATCGAAGTACCTTTCCAGCAAGTCCCACTTGCCTTTATTGCTGACCAGTACCCCTTCCTGAGTAGCGATCCATTCTCTGCCCAGGGTGTCGAGGTAGATCTTATTGACATAGTCGGAGCGCATTTTGGAGTTGCCGCTGTTGATTTGCTCAATGAGGCGCAGGCTAGGTTCAGTTTTGAGTTTGTATACACCGTTTTCGGTAGTACCCAGCCAGAGCTCGTCTTTTTCGGCATTGTAGGCTGCGGAGGTTAAAGTATTAGATTCGGATAGCTCTCCATTGAGCAATTCATTCAATTCATCAACGGACCAGCGAATGTTAGCATTCCCGCCGGGAATAGATAAAAGAGATTGATCCAGCCTGGACATATTGACCGGCTCGGAATAGCTGAGGTCATAAACCTTATATAATCCATCTTGATTGGCCACCCATTTTACGTTTTCTTCATCTACATGAATGTTGTAAATTGGGGCTTGCCGGCTCACAGCGTCACAGCGAATGACCTGCATGGGCTTGTCGTCTTGTGCGTTAAGGACACTTGTTAGTAGTATGGAAAATAAGAGTATTAATTTTCTCATAGGATAAATCGAATTCTTTTTTAATAGAAGGCGTAATTGTTGAGAGTGGCGACCGCCGGCTTCACAATTATTTCTTCACAATAAGTTATTAGCGTGCAAATTTCTTATATTTTTTCCTAATAAAGTATCAACGAATTATTAAAGCTAAAATTTCATACGTTAAAGGAGTTTTTCCCCTTTAAGACGAGGCAGTGGCTTAGGTTTTGTACGAATCAAGGACAAAAAGGATCGACCCATATGGAAATCACCCTGAATCTTATATCTGTTATTAGTATTGTGACCATCGGCTTAGGCTGCTTTTTCCTGCTTTTTTTACTCTTTTCCAAAAACAACTTTGGGGGCTCTAAGTTGATGCTGGCTGCTATTCTGACGATATTAACGGCCGAACTGTTTTATGATCTGTTAATATATACCCAACTGATCTATCAACTGCCGTTTTTATTTGGTTTGAGTGGGTTCGGAGGGCTTCTTTTGTATCCAATGCTGTTTTTTTATACGACCTCCCTACGCTCATCAAACTGGCAATGGAAGTGGTGGTATTCCTTTGCCTTTCTACCTTTTCTTTTGGGTTTTTCCTATAAAGCTGTGCGCTATCTGAGGGTGCAGGGGGCCGACAAAATAGAGATGCTCGACGCTTTTTACCGGCATACTCGCCCTGGCCCCACCGATTATTTTTCCAATCAGATGCTGATTTGGGCTAAGGTGATCATTCCTGCTATTTTTATCGTTGGAGCTATTTATCAGCTGAGAAAAATAAAAAAGGAGGAAAAAATGGCGCTTCCGTTTTATTACAGAGGCTTACAGCTCGTTTTGGCGCTGGCATTGGTATATGTATTGGCTGGAAACTTTATCAGTAAGGGCTTGTATTTCTGGCTGGATGATAATTTCATCGAGTGGATGCTGAACATCGGGCTGATGGCCGCCCTGTTGGTGATGATGGTTTATTTGTTTTTTAAGCAATTAGAATCCGGTAACCGTTTTTTTTCCGAAAAAAAGTATAAGGACTCGAATCTGGATAAAAACCATTCCCTGAAGTATTTCAAACAACTATCTCAACTCATAGAACAAGAACAGTTGTTTCTGGATCCAAACTTCAGCTTGTCTGTACTGGCTCAAAAAATGAAAGTGAACGCAAAATACCTGTCCCAATCCATCAATGAAAATCAGGGACAAAGTTTTTCCCGCTTTATTAATAAACAACGGGTTGAAAAAGCCAAGCAATTACTCCGGAATCCGGATTTTGACAACTACTCCATCGAAGGAATCGCCATAGAAGTGGGCTTTCGCTCTAAATCAGCCTTTTACAAAGCTTTTAAAGAAGTAACGGGTCTTTCCCCAAAAGAATACCAAAGTCGTTCTGATTCGTGAATCAGTCCGAAACGAAACGGTTTTGACTCGATTTTTTCCTTTCTTCCCCCTAAGATTGTACTCAAAAAAAAGAATATGAAGCGTATCAATCACTGGCTGTTTTTAAGTGTAGTCTGTCTTTTATCCTTGTCGCTAAATGCACAAGAGGCTTACCGAACTGAATATTTCTCAACGGTACCATTCCGGGAAACGCCCTTTGCGGATATGATCGGTATCAACCCGCTGTCTCAGGAAGAAGCTTCGGGACGCAACCATTATCGCTTTGAATACGATCGGGCGGGTCGCCTGATAAAAGCAGGGTTTTACCTGGGGGATCAACTGAGGGATCTAAACCATACTGCTAATCACTTTTTCCTGTCCCCTCAAATTCGTTTTTCATATGAATCGGGCCAGGAAAAACGCCGATATTTTGACAAACACGGCAATGCTATTACTGTTAGAGGTGATGTTTTTGAAGAAGTGTATGATCTGGATGAACAGGGCCGAAGAGTTCGGCTTCGGTTCAAAAATGAAAAAGGAGCATGGATCCAGAATGCCTGGAATATTGCGGAATATAAATGGGATATACGACCGGATGGTCGTGTTTTTGAGGAGCGGTTTAACGAGAAGGAGGAAATGGTATCTATCCGTCCGGGCTTTCATTTTTATCGCATCCGCTTCCATTATGACCATCGAGGCATGCTAGCCCTGATGCAAAATATTGATGAACATGGGAATCTGGTAGAAAACGACTCAGGGGCAGCACAGGATAAGATCGAATATGATGAGCGGGGCAATGTCATCGCCTGGAATGTGCTGGACAAGCACGACCAACTGACTCGAGGGAATAGCCCTGATGTGGCTAGAGGGGTGATGACCTACGACGAGTACGGCTACGAGATCGGCATTCGGCATGAGGATGAAAATGGGCAGCTGATCATCAATGCGTATGGTTTTTGTATGTCAAAAACCGAGTTCGACCGCTTCGGAAACATGAAGGCCCGCACTTTTTTGGGTGTGGATAAAAAAGCCGAACCCCATCAAGTGGCGGGCTATACTCATTTGGAGATGAAGTGGAGTGAAGATGGATTGAACCGCCTGAGTCTTTCTTATTTTGATAAAAGAAGAAAACCCATCCAGCATCAAACACGAGGGTATGCACAGGTACGACAAGAATACGATAACCGAAATAATATGACTTCTATGGAATACCTCGATGAAAAGGGCAAGCCGGTAAAAAGGAAGGATAATGGGATATCTCAGGTTAAATTTTCATATGATGGAAAGGGGAAACTAATTGGAAGGATAAGTAAATAGGTGGAGGCCGCCCATAGGCGACCTCCACCTATTTACATAATAATTCCTGGCCTCGGTCGAAAAGGACCGCTACTTTGACTGCATAACTCGTGATTTTAGTTATTTTAATGCTGCTCGAATTGAAAAACCTAAAAACGCCATTATGCAGTCTACAGAAGATCAGGCACTGACTCCGGATCAGCCGGAGGAAGGTGCCGATACCTTTGAAAAACAACCGGTGGCCCCCGTCACTTCTGCCAACCGGATCCACTTTTTGGATGAAATTAGAGGCTTTGCTTTGCTGGGGATATTGATCATGAATATTCAGAACTTCAGTATGGTCATGGCTTCTTATATGAACCCTGTAGCTCAGGGTCCTGCTGACGGATTGAACGGCTTGACCTACTGGTACACGCATTTATTTGCCGACATGAAAATGATGTCTTTATTCTCCATGTTGTTTGGAGCGGGGATGTTGTTGTTTATAGAAAAGGCTAAAGAAAGAAGGGGGAAATCCATTGGTTTGCACCATCGCAGGATGCTGTGGTTGCTGGTATTTGGATTGATCCATGCCTATTTTATCTGGCGCGGAGATATTTTAGTAGTTTATGCCGTATGTGGGGTGATCATTTACTGGTTCAAAAATGCCAGCCCGACTTGGCTGATCATCACCGGTGTGATTTTCTTTCTCATGCTGGCAGGCATACAGGCTTCTCTGGGCTTATTCTGGGACGTAATTCCTGAGGAGCAGCTCGTCGAAGTAGTTGAAATGTTTCAGCCTGGACAGGAAACCATAGACGAAGAAGTGGCTGCCTACACAGGAAGTATAGCGGAAATACAAGCAAGGAGAACGCATGACTCGCTTCAAATGCACCAAAGCATTTTTGGTTTTATGTGGAGAGTGCTGGCCAATATGCTATTCGGTATGGCCTTCTTTAAAATGGGGATTTTGAAGGGTGAAAAATCCAGAAAGTTCTACCGCAATTTTATGTTGATCGGCTTTGCCATTGGTTTTCCTTTAATTGCAGCAGGGATCATTCAAAACTTTGCCCACGATTGGGACACGAGATATTTCTTTAGTACCGGCTTCCAGTTCAACTACTTTGGCAGTATTTTCGTCGCCTTCGGCTATATCGGTTTGATCGCTTTATGGTCCAAATCCGACTTTCTGACTGACCTCAAGCGTCGCCTCGCCGCTGTTGGGCGTATGGCTTTTACGAACTACATTATGCAGTCGATCATCTGTACCATTATATTCTATGGCTTCGGCTTCGGCTTGTTTAATCAAATCGAACGCTTCCCACAGCAATTGATCGTACTGGCTATCTGGATCTTCCAATTGGCCATTTCACCCTGGTGGTTGAAGCGCTTTCGCTTTGGACCGCTGGAATGGTTGTGGCGCACCTTGACGTATTGGAAAAAGCAGCCTATTCGTAGGTTTTAATAAACAGGAGTCATCCTTTATTTTAGACGCAATATGTAAAGTGGTATTTTTCAACCTTTTGGTTTTTGTTGTTCGTTGATCGTTGTTCGCGATTCAACGGACAACGAATTGAAAATCAAGGTTTAGTTGAATAGCCTGTTTTTCTAAACCTACATTAAAAAATTGAGGATGACTCCTTTTTTTTTCATTATCTTCATACAGAACTAATCACATCACCATTTTAAAATCGCATTAGTATGAAGAACTTACTCCTATGGCTGTTATTCTTCGCATTAGCCATACAATTACCCGCACAAACCAAAGAACGCCTGTCTTTGGATCACTACACTGATTATGAATGGGCCTCCAATCCACGACTGTCACCAGATGGCAAACAAGTTTTGTACTCTAGAGGCTGGATCAATTTGAAAGACGATCGCCGAGAAACGGATCTTTGGATCGTCAACATTGATGGTTCGATGAACCGCTTTTTCCTGAACGGGTCGAACGGCCTTTGGTCGCCGGATGGAACAAAAGTAGCCTTTACCAAACAGGGAGCCCCCAGCGGCAACCAGATTTTTATTAAATATCTGGGCGTTGAAGGAGAACCCACACAGATTACGAAGCTGGAAAAATCGCCTTCGGGCATGAGCTGGTCGCCCGATGGAAAGTACATTGCTTTTACCATGCATGTGGATGCTGAACCCGCCCTGAAAATGAGCGGTATTCCCAAACCGCCCAAAGGAGCTAAATGGACCGAAGCCCCCAGGGTGATCGATCAGGTCGATTACAGTGCAGACCGCGTCGGCTTTTTGCCGAGAGGATACCGCCAGATATTCATCGTGCCGGCCGAAGGAGGAACTGCCAGACAGATAACGGACGGAGACTGGGATGCCGGCGGTGGCCTGGAATGGACCAAGGATGGTAAGCACATCCTGTTCAGCAGTTATCGCAAGCCGGAGGCTGAATATGCCAGACGGCAAAACAACCTGTACTCTGTGGAGGTTATGACGGGAAAAATCACAGAATTGACTACCCGATTGGGATCTGAAGGCAGTCCGGTGGTTTCTCCGGATGGGAAAAAAGTAGCGTTTACCGGATCCATCGATACGAAAAACTTTTATGCCGATTCTAAGCTGTTTGTCATGAACCTCGACGGAAGTGGCGTGAAAATGATTACCGAAAGCTTTGATGAAAGGCCCTCTTCGCCTATGTGGGCACCTGATGGTACAGGGGTATACTTCACCATCAGCGAAAAAGGAACGCGGAATCTTTATTTTGCCGACCTCAACGGGAAGGTGAAAAAGGTGACGGATGGAAATCACATGTTATCGACAAATGATATTTCCAAAAATGGACAGGTTGTAGCTGCCTGGACCGACCCGCACCATCCTTCTGATATTGTGGCTTTTAATTTGAAAAACCCAGCAGACATGAAGCACATCACCGATGTGAACAGCGATGTGCTGGATTTTGTCCAGTTAGGCGAAGTAGAAGAGATTTGGTATGACTCCAAAGACGGAACGAAGGTACAGGGCTGGATCGTCAAGCCGCCTCAGTTTGATCCCAACAAAAAGTACCCGCTGGTACTGCGCATTCACGGTGGCCCACACGGTATGTACAATGTTGGGTTTAACTATAATTTTCAGCTTCACGCTGCCCAGGATCAGGTGGTTTTGTATACCAACCCAAGAGGCTCGACGGGCTATGGTTATGACTTTGCCAACGCCATCCAGAATGCCTATCCCGGAGAGGATTATGAAGACTTGATGGCTGGGGTGGATGAGGTGATTGCCAAAGGTTACATCGATGAAAATAAAATGTATGTGTACGGAGGTAGCGGCGGTGGAGTACTCACCAGCTGGATCGTCGGCCAAACCGACCGTTTCGCGGCGGCCTCCGTCAATTATCCGGTGACCAATTGGTTCTCTTTCGTGGGAACGACTGATGGAGCAGGCTGGTACTACAATTTCGAAAAATTCCCCTGGGAAGATCCTTCCGAGCATATTCGCCGTTCTCCATTGATGTATGTAGATAATGTAAAAACACCTACCATGTTGATGTGTGGGGAAGATGACCTGCGTACGCCGATCTCTCAAACGGAAGAATACTATCAGGCCCTGAAAATGAATAAAGTGCCGACTGTCATGATCCGCTTCAATAAGGAGTATCACGGCACCAGCAGTAAGCCGTCTAACTTCCTGCGGACATTCGGCTATCTGAATGCTTGGTTTGAGAAGCATAGTGAAAAAAAGGTACAGCCTTAAGGTAGTTAGTTTAGGAAAAAGTCTACCGGACTTTTTCCTAAAATCTAAAGTTGGTGGCTCGTATGGGCCCCAACCCATTTTATACCGGTCTCCAGACCGGTCAATCTATTTTATTTGTCATTTAATGGGCCCACCGGTCAGAGACCGGCAGGAAGTAAAGTAAGGCCCGTACGGGCCACTAACAGCAAAAAGTTTATGAAAAAATTAAGTCCAAATATTCTATACCTTCTAGTCCTCCCTTTACTCACATTTCACTGCACCTCCAACCAGGAAAGCAGCGAAAAAGGAGGCTACATCACCCGGCTTGGCAACGACACTTTAGCTGTCGAGTCATTTTCTATCGCGGATGACATGGTAGAAGCAAGTGTGATTTTGCGAACGCCTCGTACATCTCTCAGTACGTATGAACTAGTCTTCAACGAAGCTGGAGGCTTAAGTTCTATGCTTGCTGAAGATTATGGAACCAATTCGCCGGAAAGCAGTGAGGCTGGTGATCAAAGTGGAATTTCAACAGTTGGAGACAGTTTGAAGGTCGTTTTTACGAGAAGAGGGGAGCTGCAAGAGCGCATGGTCGCGGCTGATCCTACCACCTTGCCATTTATAGATATGGTCCATTGGCCATATGAATTAGTATTGAGAAAAATGAAGGCTGAAGGATTGACTAGCCTGGATCAACCATTGTTGTCCGGTACCCGGGCGCAGCCCTTCGAGTTCCGCCTGTTTGGGGCAGATTCATTTTCCATCAAACATCCCAGCCGTGGAACTATGTACGGCACGGTAGGCGAAAACGGAGCCTTATTAAGTCTCGATGCGGGCCAAACTACCCGTAAATTAACCGTTGAAAGAGTAGAC
The DNA here is from genome assembly GCA_030430845.1 of Bacteroidia bacterium. Taxonomy (GTDB): domain Bacteria; phylum Bacteroidota; class Bacteroidia; order Chitinophagales; family Saprospiraceae; genus JANQPA01. The sequence continues at coordinate 34,411 of JAUIKE010000048.1, forward strand.
GCTATGGACATGAATACTCTTCTCACTCATTTTGTTGCCATGGATGAAGCCGGAAAAGGGGTAGGGGCTTTATCCGGAGCAGCAGAGACCACTGCAGAAGTCGATGGAGCCAACTTCAAGCTCACTTTCGGTCAACCTTCCAAGAGAGGTCGTGAATTGTTTGGGGGCATCGTTCCCTGGAACCAACGCTGGCGGACCGGCGCCAACCGGGCCACGCACTTCACTACAGATAAAGACCTGATGGTGGGTGAACTGGAAGTTCCTGCCGGTGAATATACCTTTTTTACCATCCCTGCTCCTGATGGCGGTACTTTGATCATCAATAAGCAGACCGGGCAGAATGGGCGCTCGTATGATGAAGCTCAGGATCTGGGGCGGGTGCCGATGAGCATTTCTACCGGTAATGAGGACGTGGAATTGTTTACCATTGATGTGGTGGACACGGAAGAAGGTGGGGCGATCCAGTTGAAGTGGGGGAAGACTGTTTTTGAAATTCCGTTTACGGTAAAAGAATAGTTTTCTGTTGGTGGCAGATTTATTTTGAATTTGCTTTTATTGGAGATCTTAAGAGGCACGCAGATTTCGCAAATTACGCGGATGAATGGATCTGCGAAATTTGCGAAATCTGCGTGCCTCCATAAGATCACCAATAAGTAGCAGGATAATAAAACTCGCAATATCAATCTACGAGTAATCCTTGAGGACCCTTGATCTTTGGTGTTGGAAAATCATTCCAATTCATGATCGCATTAAACACATAATTGTGATCCCCATGATTCAGGTGACGATGTAGCGGATTGAAGCTGTACAAAACCACCCGTCCACCCTGATGCCTGGGTATATCCAATACCACGCCCTGCTTTTGCATCTGCTGCTGACCGGATACATAACCGGTAAGCATAAATGGGCCGCCGGCATTTTTGGGTTTATCCATTTTTCCTTTCAATCGATCCGGGATCTGGGAGCCGTACTGAACCACGATCCAGTGCTCATATTGCTCAGGCACCGAATACATGGGGCCATTAGTACGAAATACGTGGTGTACATCCTCAAACCCATAAGCAATAGGGTGATCCCTACGAACCACCATCGTTTGTACAGCCGAGCCTGGGGTATTAACGCCGCTACGAGAACTCACATTCCGGAGCAGGCCTGATTCGGTGGCCAGTTCACCTGCTCCTCCAAGAAGCATGAGCGTTCCGCCCTCATTGAGGAAGGCTTCCAGGTTAGCCAGGCCTGCAAAGCCTATACCACCTGTAATATCCGGAGATTGGTCAATTTTTCCATGACTCTTAAATTCGTCAGAAGGAGTAAATGGCTCCGGTCCGAACTTAGGGTCGCGACCGTGGACCATAGTTTTGAGCCCGCCTCTTTGGTGAGCCATGAGGATTACATCGTATTTATTTTTCAGTTTACCCGCCTTAATAATATCGTCGTTGATGTAATCGAATTCAATACCCGCTTCTTTTAAGGAATAGCGTACCCAGCCGTCTGGTTGGGTGTAGGTCCAGTTATGATAAAGGGCCACGCGAGGTAAATCCAGTTCGTGCTTGGGGACATCTGGCATATTTCTGAAGGCCTTTACATCTACCATGGCCTTTTTAGCCGCTTCAGTTAAGGGCCCTTCCAGTCCCCGGTCATTTTGAATGATCATAGATCCTGCCGGGAAGTGCTGATCGCCGATTGAAAAAGCTGTGTCGGCAGCATAAGCCGGATAACCTTTAATGGCATATCTCAGGCCGATCAAAGAATTGGCGCCGTCGTGGGGGATCACGAATACCCGGTTGCTTTGTTGTTCGGTTTCCAGGCTGACATCACCGTTTACTTGGTTAAAAGCAGTAGCCTTAAAAATATTTTTATCCTTGATTTCCCGGTAATCCACACGGTATACCTTACCCAGAGTCCAGGAAACATCATCATAGGGGCGGTATTTGGAATCTTTCGGGAAAATAATGTCGGATAGTAAAGTACGAGCAAAGTTCGCATAAGGTTGATCCAGGCGAACGACAAAATCACCTTGCAGGATGGTATCTTTGTCAAGGTGAATATCAGCCGTTGCCCGATGCACCTCAATACCATGGTCCTGTAGCTGATTGATCAGGTAAGCGGTGCGATCCTTAGCTGCTTGTTGGGCAGGGATCACCCAGCCATAGGGAGCCTCGTTCATTCCCTTTTGATAGGAGTTAGCGCCTTTTTTCCAAAAATTAAACAAGAAGGTCTTCTTGTTTCTCGCCATAAGTGAAAGAGATGATAATACCCCTGATTGCATATAATTAGTGTTATTTCTCATGGACCACATCACTTTCTCATCCGGAGGGAAGGCCCGATACCATTCGCGGCTGGTGCTTGGATTACCGGCAGCGTCTCTGCGACGGATCTCTCTTTCCATGGTTTTGGGTACGCTGTTGCCAAATGTTTCATAGAAGCGGCCAATGGAGTTATGATTGTTGGCGATCCAGACCAGATAGCCTGGATTCCAGCCGGTATAAAAAGCCCAGGTCCATACGCCGGGAAGTCCTTGCTTAGTCAATTCCGAGATTTCCCAATTGGCGATCCATTGCCATTCGTTCACCGCAATGGGGTCAACCATCTCATTGTAAGGCCCCGTACCGGTAGATACATACAATAAAGGTACCGACTCGTGCAGGTCCAGGCCATATTGCGGATGCCATTGATGGAACATTTCGTTATAAGCTTGTGTCAGGCGGAGGGTCATTTGAATACCGTCGCGGTTGTTATCGTGATAAGCATGATCACCCCAATAAGGAGCGGAGCGGCTGGGCATATGCTCAAGATCGTCATAATCTTTTAAGACCCGGTAGTACCAATCGACGATGCGGTCGCGCCCGTCCGGCTCCATGACGGGAATAATGGTCGTGATCACATTTTCGCGAATTTCTTTGATATCCGGGTGTTCGGAGACGGCCAGGCGGTAGGCCAGTTCCATGACCATTTCAGGCGGCCCCGTCTCAGTGGAGTGCAGGCCGGCATTGATGGTCATGATCGGCTTGGCTTTCTCGCTGATCTCTACGGCTTGTTTTTCGTTGGTGCTTCGGGGATCAGAGAGTTGAGCAGTATAGGCGCGGTATTGATTCAGCTGGGCCAGCGTCGCCTCGTCGGCAATGACGAGCATAATCATCCGGCGTCCTTCCTCGGATAGGCCCAGTTCTTCAATGACTACCCTTGGAGAAGCTTTGGCCAATGCTTCCAGGTAATTATATTCGTCCGCCACCCGGGTTAGATGCCCTTCCGCTCCGATGATGTGGCCGAAAAAATCGCGAGGGGAAGGAATAGTAGCATGTTCGGGAATGTAGCTGACGATGGGCGTGCAGTATCTTGCCTCAGTCGTATATTTGCGAATATCGGCGGTGGATTGCTGGTCGACTTTATCCCATTGGGCGGCCGCCTCCCAGGAAGCGGCTTGTTCGGGACTCAGACTGTCGATTTGGCCCCAGGATTGGGAATAAAAACAGAGTAGCATACATAAGGTTAGTACTTTTTTCATTTTGCTGTGATTAGTGAAAGTTTGAAAGTAATGGTGAGAGAAAGATAGTGAATATTTGTAAGAGGAAATCGGGACATGTCATGTCTAGACATGACATGTCCCGATTTCCTCTTACAAATAAGGCAGAATTTCAAGGTAACAAGCACATGACATGTCTTAGACATGACATGTCCCGATAATAAATTCTCTTATTTTCTAACCTTTAAGCGGAAAATCAGGTTATAATAATTTAGCAGAACAAAAACAACGTTTATGATCCGATACACTATGGTTTTGACGCTCTTTATGAGCCTTTTCGTTTTGTCTTGCAACGGCCAGCAGCCGGGCGAAGCTTCTGATGTACAAAAAATCAGTGATTATGTAGCCGGGAAGGGTTACGAAAAATATGAAGTGGCCACTTTTGCTGGCGGATGCTTTTGGTGTACCGAAGCTTCTTTCGAGCGTATTGAAGGAGTGGTGGATGTAATCAGTGGATATTCCGGAGGGGAAAAAGACTACCCGACCTATAAAATGGTGAGCTATGGCCAGACCAAGCATGCCGAGGCCATCCAGATTTTCTATGATCCGGCGGTGATCAGCTTCGACAAATTACTGGAGATCTTTTTCGTGGCGCATGATCCAACAACACTCAACAGACAGGGGCCGGATGTAGGTCCCCAGTATCGTTCTGAGATCTTTTATCACGATCAAACTCAGAAAGAAAAAGCAAAGGCTTACATGAAAAAACTGGATGCTTCCGGTAAGTTTAAAGATTCCATCGTAACTAAATTGTCGAAATACGAAGAATTTTGGACTGCGGAGGGCTATCATCAGGATTATTATGAGCATAATCCGCAAAATCCTTATATCCAAAGAGTTAGTCGCCCAAAAGTAGAGAAAGTGATGAAGGTTTTTGCCGATATTTTAAAGAAAAAGTACCAAAAATAGGGTAGGAGAGGCCGCCGTCAGGTGGCCTCTCCTTGACTTAGAATAATATCTCCTTTATATTTGTCGTTATTAGAAAACACGCTTTACACACTTAATCTTAGTTGGTCTATCCTGGACGTTATGCTTTGCATAGCAGGTAATAGAAATGAGTAAAAAAAAGAAGAGCATCTCTCAATTTTTTTGCCAGATGCATTCTTGTACAGCTTAGTTTCTATTTTTTAACCAAAGCTTGCAATCATGTCACAGGAAGATTTTTGCAACAGAATTCTAAGACTGTATCAACCACTTTTTGCTTTTGCACTCAAATTAACGCGCGATCAGAATGACGCGAAGGACTTAGTGCAGGAGACTACTTTCCGTGCAATACAATACCGCAACAAATATCGGAACGATACCAACTTCAAAGGTTGGATCACGACCATTATGTACAATCAGTTTTTGACGAACAAAAAAAGAAAGACTCGTCGAAATACGATCGAAGCTCCTATGGATGACTTCTTGTTCGCCATTGAAAGTAAAACCGTAGATGGTCAGGCGGAGGAAAATATGTTCATCAAAGATGTGATGGATATGCTGAGTCAGTTGTCCAAAACCTGCCGCATTCCATTTTTAATGTATTACCAGGGCTATCCGTATCGCGAAATTTCGGAGAAGTTGGGTATTCCGCTGGGAACGGTGAAAAGTCGGATCAGCTTTGCCCGTACTAATTTGAGAAGGATGATCGGAGAGCAAGGGTACCAGTTTAAATAAAAAAAGATCAGCCCCGCCCGGGGCTGATCTTTTTTTATTTATTCTTCTAAGGCAGCATTCGCCAAACCAATCTGGCTGAGTAAATGCTGGTAATCTAATTCGGAGAAATATTCGGGTACTTTCAAATTCATGCTGATGTAATACCCATCTCTCATTCGAATTTCAAAGTATTTTCTTTCTTTATTAATAATCGACTCAACGATGGCGAACTCAGGCTCGATCTTGGCATTGAGCAGTCGATTGGAAGGATGCATGGTCAGGATCTCTTCAAACTTAAAGTAATAGATATCCTTGGTCGTCCAGTCATTGATGTTCGTTATCCCTAAGATCTCTAATTGTATATCTCCACTTGCGGAAGATAGTACTACACCTTCTCCATTATTCAGATCTGTTTTTTTATTAAAAAGAGACTCCGGATAGTGGATGCAAAAGTCAAATTGCTGATTACAGTAAGAGGCTAATTCTCCCGATTGAGCCGTGATGGCAAAGGAAAGAAAGAACAGTGCATTAAATAATAAGTAGCTTCTCATTTTGGTTGTTTTGGTGAAACAATAGTGTAAAGTGTTTGAAGTCAGTGTTTTATAATAGAACTCTTGCTGGCTGAAAAATGTTCGGCCGAAAAAAAACAGAAAAAAATAAAAAAGCCGTCGAACCGATGGCCGGGCTGAAAGATTAAATAGATGTAACAATCATGAGCGCCCTTGCTTTTAGTTTAGAACCTTTAGAACGTACTTGTGTGTAGGAGGAATCAAATCCTCCTCCTACACTGTACCTTAAGCAATTTAGATGATTTTGTCACCCCCGGCGGCAAATGCAGTGGTTAGCATTGGCTATGACCAGTGAGTGGATGAAAAAATTGCTCAACCGTATAATTCCAGGTTTATGGGATTATATATAGGTTCAATTAGGTCAATCATTGTGACATTTGAAAATGATGTAGAATAAGGGAAAGTGCTTCGGCACTTTCCTTTTTTTTATTTCCTCAATAATAAACGTCTTTTTTACGGTTAAAAATATTATATTGCGTTGAGATAATTTTAATCTGCTGATTATTTTACATCTTGTTCGATTATCGGAAGGTTTTATTATTTTCGATCATCGCAAACGTAAACAAACGACATCCATGGGAAATTTTACGACACTTGATTACGCCATATTTATCATTTACGGGATCGTCATTTTGTCGATCGGACTGTGGGTTTCCCGTACCAAAAAAGGAGAAACCAAAACCGCAGAGGACTACTTCCTGGCGGGAAAATCACTGCCCTGGTGGGCCATCGGTGCCTCTTTGATCGCCGCCAATATTTCTGCTGAGCAGTTCATCGGTATGTCGGGCTCCGGCTTTGCCATCGGCCTGGCCATTGCATCCTATGAGTGGATGGCAGCCATTACCCTGATCATCGTAGGTAAATACTTCCTCCCGATTTTTATCGAAAAGAAATTATATACCATACCGGAGTTTGTGGAGCAGCGCTTCAGCACCAACCTCAAAACCATCCTGGCCGTCTTCTGGATCGGCTTGTATGTTTTTGTGAACCTGACTTCAGTATTGTACCTGGGTGCTAAGGCGCTCGATACCATCGTCGGCTCCGGCGACGGCTCGATTGTGATGTACAGCATTGTCGGACTGGCCTTGTTCGCAGCCTCTTACTCACTTTGGGGCGGCCTGGCTTCCGTAGCCTGGACCGATGTAATTCAGGTAGCGTTGCTGGTCGTAGGTGGTTTGATCACCACTTTTTTGGCGCTGGATGCAGTTACCCCAGAAGGAGGGATTTTTAACGGATTCCGCTATGTGTATGAGACGGTGCCCGAAAAGTTTTCTATGATCCTCTCGAAAGGGGAGATCTTTACGCCGAACGATCGAGACGCCTGGTTTGACCTGCCCGGCCTGGCTGTTTTAGTCGGCGGTATGTGGGTGGCCAACCTGTATTACTGGGGCTTTAACCAGTACATCATTCAGCGGACGCTGGCGGCCAAGAGCTTAAAGGAATCGCAGAAGGGGATTGCCTTCGCTGCTTACCTGAAACTGATCATTCCTTTAATCGTGGTGATTCCCGGAATCATCGCCTATGTTATGAACCTGGATGAAAACGGGGAACTGGTAAAGGCTTCGCTGGACCCTAACTTCCTTAACGGCGAGAATGTCGTGAACGACAATGCCGCGCCCTGGCTGATCGACCGTTTCGTACCGGCCGGCCTGAAGGGCTTGGTGGTAGCGGCTCTGGCAGCGGCCATCGTGTCTTCCCTTGCCTCTATGCTGAATTCAACCTCTACGATCTTCACCATGGACATCTACAAGCCTTACATCAACAAAGGCGCTTCCGAAACACAGATGGTTACTACTGGTAGAATTACCGTAGCTGTAGCTTTGGTAGTCGCCGTTCTGATCGCTCCTCAATTGGGCAATCTCGGACAGGTATTCCAGTACATTCAGGAGTATACCGGCGTAGTGAGCCCGGGTATCCTGGCCGTCTTCCTGATGGGCTTGTTCTGGAAAAAGGCGACCAATAAAGCAGCTATTTGGGGGGTGGTGCTTTCTATCCCGATCGCGATGTATTTTAAGGTAGCTCCGAAGGGATGGCTAGAGGGCAGTTCCCTGGAAAGCTTGTTTATCAACTGGCCGTTCATGCACCAGATGTTCGCTACTTGCTTATTGAGCATCGGCATCATCATCGGCTTGAGCTTACTGGAAGGAAAAGGTAAGGATGATCCGAAGGGTATTAAGCATAGCAAGAAGACCTTCGCGACTGATCCGGTATTTAATATTAGTGCCTTTGGTATTATTTTGATATTGGTGGCGTTGTATGCATTGTTCTGGTAGTAAAAGAGGAGTTATTCCTGGAAAGGGAATAACTCCTCTTTTATTTATGTTGTCCTTTTGTCTTGATACAAAAGGACCAAAAAATCAAGACTGTATTCAAATCTTAACGCCATTTGCAGGTTCCAAATCCTAAAATGAATAAACTCCCCCGACTACGTCGGGATCAGACAATATTCATTTTTTAACGTATTTGAAACCTGCAAATGGCTAATTTGAATAAGGTCGGATAGAATAGATTTGCAGAAAATATAGATGCTTCTCAGATCAAGAATGACCAGCCATTAGGAGTGAGCTTTATGGTTTTTTATCGTTCCGTAGGAACGGACTATCAAAAGCCCCAGGCTTCAGACTGGGGTTTGAAATAGGGTTTTATGTAAAGCGCCCCATCAGGGCAGAATGATGCTGCCCTGATGGGGCGTTGAATATGGTATCCTGCTTTGTTCCCCAGTCTGAAGCCTGGGGTTATTAATAGATCCTGCCTATGGCAGGTATTATTTCGGGATAACCATAAATATTTTTTTATTTTAAAGGCATCATCTAAACTTTCAACATGCCCCAATCTTCAGCTTCGAATATCCTTAACCATCCCCACCTCCAAATGATTCATGTGGAGGGCGGTACCTTTTGGATGGGGGACGATGAATCTGATGATAATTATGAAAAACCAGCTCATAAGGTTTCCCTCTCTTCCTTTTACTTGGGGCAATACCCGGTCACCAATGAGCAATTTATTCCTTTTTTGAATGAGTTGGGTAACCAAGTAGAAGGTGGCCGAACTTGGGTAAATTTTGAAGGAAGTTATTTGGGAGCCAGGTGCGGTATTATGGAAAATGCTGGAACCTTTGAATGTATTCCCGGCCTGGAACAGCATCCCATGATCTACGTCAGCTGGTATGGCGCCCAGTCCTATTGTAAGTGGTTGAGTGACAAAACCGGAAAAAACTACCGCCTGCCCAGCGAAGCGGAGTGGGAATATGCAGCCAGGGGAGGTAAACATAAAAGCCCGTTTATTTATTCAGGTAGTAATCACCTGAATGAGGTAGGATGGTATGATGTGAATAGCCACAGAGAGACAAAACGGGTAGGCATGAAACTTCCTAATCAATTGGGCCTTTACGATATGAGCGGTAATGTGTATGAATGGTGTGCCGATCACTGGCATGAAAATTATGATGGCGCGCCTGATGACGGTTCTGCTTGGACTACAGGAGGAGAAGACAGGGGCCGAGTGGTTCGTGGCGGGTCTTGGTTCAACGATGGTAACGACTGCCGCGTGTCGGATCGCTTCAGGTACTTCACCTATAGCAGGAACAACTTTATTGGGTTTCGAGTGGCCCGGTCGTAGCACAAAGTTTACTTTGTCCGTCCAACGGGCTTCAGCCTGTTGCAATTAAAATTTCAATTTTTATTATCTTACCCAAAAGATCAAATTCAAAACAGATCATGCCTTCCCAAGTGAACTATTCAACCAAATCGACTTCCAAATGATCCACATCAAAAGCGGCTGGTACCTTCTTTCGGGGAACGTCGCTTTTCTTAAGAAAGAAACCTATGACTACTCCAGCAACACAGAATATAATCATCGAACCCAGCACCATCTTCATAGAAGGCGGCTCTTTTATGATGGGTGAAAAAAAACGGGAACACGCTCAACCCATTCATAAGGTAACTGTACCCTCTTTCTACCTAGGGCAATATCCCGTCACAAACGAAGAATTCCTTCCTTTTCTGAATGATCAGGGTAATCAGGAAGAGGGAGGAACTAATTGGGTAAACTTGGAAGGTAATTATGAAGGGACCAGATGTGGCATTATAAAAAGCGATGCGGGATACGAATGCAGTCTGGGACTGGAACGCCATCCGATGATCTACATAAGCTGGTATGGAGCGCAGGCATACTGTAAGTGGCTAAGTGAAAAAACCGGGAAAAGCTACCGCTTGCCGAGCGAAGCAGAATGGGAATATGCGGCCAGAGGAGGCATCCATCACAGTCCTTTTACCTATGCCGGCAGTAATCAGTTGAAAGAAGTAGGCTGGTACAGAACCAATAGCCATGGTAGTACTAAACCTGTAGGACTGAAATTAGCGAATGAATTAGATCTGTATGATATGAGTGGTAATGTAGATGAATGGTGTGCCGATCACTGGCATAGGAATTATGATCATGCACCCGATGACGGTTCTGCTTGGATAGCAGGAGGAGAAGACAGTGGCCGAGTGGTTCGTGGCGGGTCGTGGGGCGACGATGGTTTCAACTGCCGCGTGTCGGATCGCTTCAGGAGCGGCACCAATTTCGGGTACGGCGATATTGGGTTTCGAGTGGCCCGGTACTAGCGCTTTATCCTGCCTCCGTAGCTTTGGCGAAGGAGGTTTACTCTTTTACCCTTTTTATCCGCGAAGCGGATCGATTTTTTTTTATATTTCAGAAAAAAATACCCTATGCCCCAAGCACCAGACATTCTGCAAGCAATTTTTGGGCCTCTTGAATTTAGTGAACAGCCGGATATTACAGCTATTAGACGGTTTTACAGTCCAAATGTCTATTGCCTTAATGAAGCAGGCGATATCATAGGATTAGCAACTATAGGAAGTGAGCTTAAAGAAGTGGTACTTACGGAGAGTTTGCAGCATCTTCAGTATTTGAATATTTCTGACGCCTCTGGATTGAGTTCGCTGACTTTTGAAGTACCCATGGTCGATTTGCGGCATCTGGATTTGAATGAAAATGCTTTAGAAAAATTGCAATTACCTGAAGGTTTTTCTTCTCTTAAGCATTTAGATGTAAGCAGGAATCGATTGGCAGAGATACAAATAGGGGCCATGTCTTCTTTAGAATATCTTGATCTGAGCAAAAATCAGTTGCAGGTATTGGAACTTAATCTACCCGCTCTTAAACATGCCTACTTGTCTGACAACCAATTGATCGACCTTTCTTTTACCAAGCCTTCCCCTGAATTGGAAGTGCTCCATTTAAAAAATAATCAGTTGGAGGCGCTGCCGGATAATTTTTTAGAGTTAACAGGCTTAAAGGCTTTGTATTTGTATCAAAATCCTCTGTCGGAATTGCCCCGCGAATTAATTATAGAGGAGGAAAGCGCCAATTCGCTGAAAGCCATCCAAGATTACTTAAAAGCTGCCCGCAAAAAAGGGACGATCATCAACAACCGGGCGAAGCTGATCATTGTAGGGAATGGCCGGGTAGGGAAAACCTCAATCTACCGCCGTCTGGCAGGAGAACCATACGACGAAAAGGAACGATACACCCATGGTATCCAATTGGGAAAACTCAATAAGATACATCTACCAGGAGTAAATAAAACAGACAGCCTTGACCTGCAAATTTGGGACTTTGGCGGGCAAGAGATCTTTTATGCCACCCATCAGTTTTTTCTCAGTGAAGAAGCTGTATACATTCTGGCCTGGACGAAAGAAAAAAATGTTCTTCCATACCGGGAGCGGGATAAAGAGCAACTGCCCTTCGATGAAAAATGGCGTTCTTGTGATTATTGGCTGGAAAACATCCGCCTGTACGGTAAAGAAAGCCCCATCATTATGGTGCAGACCCATTCCGATATCCTGACAAACCGGCAAAAAACAAAACCTCACTGGGAGCAGGAACCCTATCGTGCCACTCCGATTAATTTTAGTGCGGCTAAGGATTTTGGTCTGCCGGAGTTGAAAGCTTACCTGGAACATCATCTCAATACCGCTATTCCATTCCTAGGGCAAGATTTCCCTCGTACCTATGACAATGTTCTTCAACAGATCAGGCGATTAAAATCCACCCAAGCCTTCATGTCACATGATAAATTCCTTGAGATCTGCCAAACGGAAGAAATAGATAGAGGTGGAGAAGAAACAGTACTGAACTACCTGAAAAGAGCCGGACTGGTGGTCCATTTTGACAAGCCCCAGCTTAGAGACATCATTTACATCGATCCCAATTGGCTAACCGAACAGGTATATAGATTGATTAACAACAACTTACGAACCAGAAAAGGAAGAATCGATCAGACCTATCTGAAAGAGATTCTTCCAGAGCCAAACTATGATGATACCCAAAGAACCCAGTTTGTTGAATTACTCAAATCCTTTGAGCTAATTTTCGAGCCTTTAGACGAAGAGGGCTACATTGCTCCACAGTATTTGCCGGAACGACTAGAGCCCATGGCCCAGGAACTTCACGACATGATCTATGAAGACCTTTCTTTAGGATTTATTTTCCATTTCCCAAAGTTTCTACCAGATAATGTAATGATCAACTTTTTGAGTCGATATGGACCTTATTCAAGAAAAATTTATTGGAAAAATGGTATTTGTTTTTCCAGTAAATTTCAAGACAAATGCATTGTTCATTTTGAAGAAGATAAGAGAAGTCTTTTTGTCTACACAAAAAGCCATCAGGAAGGCTTTGCCCTTCAAAGGGAAGTCCTTCAGGCTTTCGTAGAACTCAGTAGAAACGCCAATGCAGAAATTTCCTTAGACGGAGAGGTGTTTGCCTCCTGGCAGGAAGCCGACAAATACCTGCACTTACCCGATCCCAATCCTGAACAGCAGTTTTTTGCTATTGACGGCCAAACGCCTTTGAAATTAAAAGATTTTGCCCGATTTTCGGAGAGCAGAATACAATTTAAATTAGACTCCAGTAAGCATAAAAAAGAGAAAAACATGTCAGTAAAAGAAGTCAGAAACCTCATCGCCCGAGCTCGTTTGAATGAAGCCCTAAATGCCTTAGAAGAAATCCTTCCCGATCACTTAAAAGCAGACCTTATTCAATTGCAAAGTAGATTGCAGGACCTCGAAAGGAATAGCAGATTAGGAATCCTTCGTTCCGAGGACGAACGACTGGAAAAGTCTAAAATAACCTATGCTGCCCTGCAATTATGCAGTGACCTGGAAAAGCCTCAACATGAAACCGACCCTGTCCCTCCAGTTACTCCTGAAAGAGGGGTTACTAAGATCCTCTTCCTGGCCGCCAATCCAAGCGATCAATCACGCCTTCGAACAGACCAGGAGCACCGAATCTTAAAGGCGGAACTTCGCCAGGGCATTGCCCGCGAGCAATTTGAGTTTTTGCCTCCGCAGTTCGCCGTTACGGTCACTGAATTATTACGAGCTATGAATGACAAGCCCAACATTATCCACTTTTCCGGGCACGGCCTGGTAGAGGGAATAGCCATCACGAATAATAACAACGAAACGCAGCTCTTGCCCCTTGCCGCTCTGCAAAGATTATTCAGGCAACTGGACGGAGCAGCTGAGATCGTTATCCTGAACGCCTGCTATTCGGCTGACCAAGCCAAGGCCATCTCAGAATTCGGCATGCATGTGGTCGGGAACAACCTACCTATCACCGATCCCGCTGCCATTAGTTTTTCCAAAGGCTTTTATAACGGCCTGGGAGAAGGAAAAAGTTTTGAAGACGCCTTCAACGATGCCATGATCGTAGTATTAACTGAAAATCCCAGCGCATCCGAAATCATCGAAGTTTGGAAAGATGGGCATAAGCTAAACTTGTAAGAACCAGATTTAATTACCCCAAGAGAAAATAAAGGATGCAACAGTTTATTGAACTATCTCTTTAGATTTGAATATTTTGTTTCAAATTTTTTAACTGGTTTTCGTCTTGCTCATTCCTAGTATAGGGCATCCCTGAAAAGGGATGCATGAACGGCCTGACGGAATAAAATTTCGTCAGGCCGTTGTTATTTTAGCATCAGTTGAGAGGAGAACCAGACTATCAAAGCCAATTTCCATTGTTTTCTAAT
>JAUIKE010000049.1 GCA_030430845.1 Bacteroidia bacterium
TTCCCAGCGCACTTTTTTGGAAAGTAGCCACTCCGGTGCCGGACCCTTCGAAGTCAATAAAGACTAACTTATACAGCTGATCATTCGCTGTTTTTACAACAAAGGCCAAACTATCTTCCAGTATCCATCCATCCATAAAGTCGTATACTTTCCAATCATAGCCGATCACATCCAGACGAGTGGAAAAAGTATCCGGAAGTGTTTCGATTACTACCTGGGTAGGATCAACATTTTCCATTTTGACCACTTCTACGCCCGGCCCGGAGAGGATGCCCGTTACATTATAATCGAGGATATTACCTTCTCCGTCATCTACCGGAGTGACGTAGCGCGCAAAAGTGAAATCGAATTGTTGGACGCCCAGATCGACAGTTGTACCGGCTTCAAAGGAAAAAAAGGCCAGTCCCGGATCGGCAAAACTGGTTTTGTTGATGGTGGAGGTCATTTCATTTTGACCGTCCAGGTCGGCATATTTGATGGTGTAGTTCGGATGAATAAGCGACTCGATCATAAACTTTTTATAGGCGCCGCTTCTTAACTTAATGACGTAGACCCTGTCGCCCACCACTTGATTGGAGGAAGGCGTGTAAACACCCCAACCATAATCGAATGGATTCATTAAAAATCTGGGCGTGTTGAGGGCTCCGTAAGACCAGCTTGTTTCATCGTTGTAAAGCCGCGTAAAAGTAGAATCAAAGGTAGTCACCGCAGCAAAACCGAACGTATCGGCCAGGTATAACTCAACAGAGGGTGCCGGTGCCGTATAGCTGGAAATAGAGGATTCATTGACATGAATACCGGCATCTTGCACGCCAAAAGCAGTGAATGCCAGATCCCAACTGTCATTATCCGCCTGTATGGTCGTGTCGTTTTCCAAATCATGGAAGGCCTGCTGTGCGTAGCCGGCTCCGGTGGCAATTTGCACAAAGTGCTGTGCGTTAAGGTATGGACTTGAAAAGATCAGTAGCCCTGTCAGTAGTACGAGTGATTTCATGGACAAAATTGGTTGTTCGTAAATTGGCTTATTATTATTTAGACTAATTTTAGATAAGGCAAAAGTAGGTTGAATTCTCTTAAAATAAAATACTGAAATCCAGTTAATTACGAACTCATCAAGATTAGGTAGCGAAATACCTATCTTTAGGTAATTAGGTAGACAGTGGCGTTATTGACTTCTAACAATTATTTTGACATGGCAGTGATGTTTACTAAGGTGGCAAAGAAAAAGTGGGGGGCTTTTGCATTATGCTGGATGCTTCTGCATGTTACAGGGTATACTCAAGCTGGTTATCATTTGTCGTATCAGTTCCAATCGTCCGAGTTACAAGAAAAAAAATATAGCTGGCTGGAGGAGTTTTCTGATACTGCCCAGTTATTGCTTCATCTCGAAAATCTCGTAAAAGCCATTCGAACGGACGGATTTCTGGAGGCTTCACTAGATCAGATAAAAGAAAATGATAGTTTGTATACAGCCTATTTACACATTGGTCCGGTATATGAGTGGACTAATTTATACAATGGCAATATCCCAAAAGATTTCCTTCCAAGGGCTGCCAATAATAGGAGCAAAAAAGGGGGGACTCCTTTTAATTTTGATCAGATTGCAGAAATCAGGGAAAAGGTTCTTCAAAAAGCGGAGCAAAATGGCTATCCCTTTGCGTCTGTTTTTCTGGATAGTATTCGTTTGAAAGGAAATACGATAAGTGCCGGATTGTATATGGAATTGAATAAACCCATTGTTTGGGGCGACTTGCTTCTGGAAGGGGATGCTAATATTTCCACCACCTATCTGAGCAATTACCTGGGCGTTAAAACCGGCGATCCCTACAATCTTCAACGATTGCAAAGAATCAACAGGCGGCTTCGGGAACTTCCTTTTTTACAAATAACTAAAGACCCAAGCGTTCAGTTTCAGGGACCCACAGCAAACGTACAACTCGACCTGCGCAAACGCACGGCCAGTCGCTTTGATTTCCTTATCGGCTTTTTACCTAACAGCCAACAACTTGGAAGATTTCTGTTAACTGGTTCTTTTGAGGGGGAGTTACAGAACACTTTTGGGCAGGGTGAACGGGTATATGCCAAGTTTGAACAATTGCGACCTGAAAGTCAATTTTTGGAGGTTGATTTTAATTTGCCCTATTTGTTCAACCTACCCTTTGGTACAGACTTCAGCTTTCAGTTATACAAAAGAGACACCACCTATCTGGACCTTGAAATTGATGCAGGTGTACAATACTTACTGGAAGGAGGGAATTATCTGAAGGTATTCTGGAGCAATCGTTCTTCGCGCTTACTGGCCATCAACAATCAATTATTACTGAATACGCAGCAACTGCCGCCGCAGCTGGATGTCAGTTACCCTGCTTTTGGGTTGGAATGGGTGCATCAGCAGCTCGATTATCGCTTCAATCCGCGAAAGGGCTGGGAAAGTCGCTGGAGGGCCAGTGTCGGAACAAAAAAGATCAGTCGCAACAGTAAAATTGAAGAACTAGACCTTGGATACCTTTACGATAGCCTCAACCTGAGAAGTAGCCAGTATCGATTAGAGGCCTCACTAGCCGCCTACCTGCCCCTTTTTATCAATAGCACCCTGAAGCTGGGGGTGAATAGTCAATGGATTTTTTCGGACCAGCCCATTTACCTCAACGAGCAATACCGCCTGGGCGGTAACCGCCTGCTCCGTGGATTTGACGAAGAGCAGTTTTTTGCAACACAGTATATTGTAAGCACACTGGAATATCGCCTGCTCATTGGCCCCAACTCCTATTTATACCTCTTTGGCGATTACGGCTGGCTGGCTAATCGGACCGCCACCATTGACGAAGTGCTGCGCCCTTTTGGTTTTGGGTCTGGTATTAGTTTTGAAACTAAAGTCGGGGTTTTCGGGATCAGTTTGGCAGTAGGCGGGCAAAAAGAGGTGCCGATAGACTTTAGTAGCCCGAAGGTGCATTTCGGGTATGTTAGTCGATTTTGATTTAATGTTCTATACACTCAAGATGTCTTAAATGCGGCCGCTGATGAACACTGATAGCCGTTGTGTATTTTAGTAGGCGGCGCTTAGAGGTTTTTCCTCCATTTCCACCAATCTAAGCATTTGTACAACTGATTATGGTATTTCCAAACCCGGAAGTAAGGCTCCTGCCGGGCTCCGAACTGGCGACGGATGGCCTCAATATTTTCCATCATACTTCCTTCAAAGTCGAAGCAGGGAAGCTTAAGTTGTTCGTGGGTGAAGCGGATGGCTTCCCAGATAAGTAATATCCCTGCTCCACTACTTCTCAGTTCGGGATCGTCTCCGGAAAGATGGTAATAGGCACATCGATCATCCCAGATCAGGTAAGCGGCCGAGTGAATGCGATCTTTATCATCCACAGCAAAGAACATTCGTCGGGCCTGATGTTGTTCCAGAGCCTGATCATGTTTTTTTAAAAACTCAAAAGAATACGGGATGTGTACGTCCTGCCGGTCGAAGCTTTTTTGGTTCAGTTCATAAAAAGTGGATAGGGAATGGTGGGTCTCCATTCGAAGTTGAGCTTGCGCCTTTTTGATATTCCGTTTCATATTTCGGTTCAGGCCGGCATAAACTGTCTTCAGGTCTTGCACATCCAGTATATAAGTGTAGCGGGTGGTTTGTCGGTATCCGTTCCAATAAAAAGGTAGCCAATTGGTGACGGAGGGGTGAAAATCCTGTTTGAAGCCGTCCACTTTGGGCAATTGCTCGATGAGTTGACGGTACATGCGATGGCTGTTTTTTACATTCCGAACTTCAGCGGTCAGGTAAGGCCCCATGGTTTTTGCCATAGGAGGCATAATAATGTATGTAAAACCCAGCTTTTTTTTCACAAAAAAAGGCAAGGAGGCCAGGATTCGATTATTTTTTTCCACCAACGCTACCTCCCAATAACCCTCTTCACATACCGCATCCAGATACCAGTCTTTTACAAAAACGGGTAAGTCTTTTTCCGTTTGGCAAAAAAGGCGGTATTTTTCCTTATTAGTCATACTAATTTTTGAGGTAGCCCGTAGTATAATTTTAAGGGTTCTTTTTTTGAAAAAACAAAGTTTTTTCAAAAAAAGAACCCTTAAAATTATACTATTCTATTTCTTAATCATCATCATGATCCCATCGCGAATAGGCAGAAGAATATTCTCCACTCGTTCATCCTCCTGTACTTTTTTATTAAAAGTACGAATCCCTTCGGTATCAGCGTCGAATTCTTCCTGGACGACCTTTCCACTCCACAATACGTTATCGGCCAAGAGGATACCCCCCGGGTTCATTTTTTCTACGATCAGCTCGTAATGATGAGGATAGTCCATCTTACCGGCATCCATGAAGGCCAGATCAAAAGAAAGATCCAGGGTTGGGATCACTTTGGCTGCATCGCCGATATGCAGGTGGATTTTCTCTTGCATCCCGGCTTTATCGATGTACTTCCTGATGAGGAATTCGAGTTCTGGATTCACTTCTATGGTATGCAGTTGGCCGCCTTCCGGCAGACCTTCTGCCATGCATAAGGCTGCGTAGCCGGTAAAAGTACCCACCTCCAGGATTGTTTTGGGTTGTTTGATCCGGCTCAGCATAGCCAGAAATCGCCCTTGCAGATGCCCCGACAGCATTTGAGGCGCCAGGGTTTTGAGGTGTGTTTCGCGTTCGAGTTGGTAAAGGATATCGGATTGAGGGAAAGTATGGGCTTCGCAATAATCCAGCAAAGCAAAAAGGTGGGTATTGATTCTAATGTTGGACTCCATTGGTTGAAAACGGTTTTTTACGCAAAATAAAAAACTTAATCGTCATTCGTTCAAAGTCTTCGAACGAACAACGATTAAGCTTTTAGGTGGGTTAAGATTTAAGGAAATGCACATTTTCCTTAAACAATTTAATCGCAATGGCTATTAGGACGATCCCGAAAACTTTGCGCAGCACATTCGCCCCGTTTTCTCCCAGTTTACGGCCCAGCCAATTGGAGGTGCGCAGCACCAGATAAACGATCAGGATGTTGATGGCGATTGCTAGGCCGATATTCATGGCTTCATATTTTGCGCGTAAGGCCAGGATGGTGGTCATGGTACCGGCACCGGCAATGAGTGGAAACGCAATGGGTACGATGGTCCCCGACTTGGAATCCACATTATCTCGGAACAAGGTGACACCCAGGACCATCTCAATGCCCAGCAGTAGGATGATCAAAGCCCCCGCCACGGCGAAGGACTGCACATCCACGCCGAATAAGCCCAGGATGGATTCACCAAATAGTAAAAAGGCGATCATAATCACCAATGCGATCGCGGAAGCCTTAAAAGCTTCAATCTTGACTCCTTTTTTCTGCAGGTCTATCAATACCGGGATGGAACCCGCGATATCGATAACAGAAAACAGGATCAGGGTTACGGAAAATAGCTCTTTCACGTTCATAGTCGGATTAATTTTCGCTGTTTAACAATGCAGGTAACCTGCTCATTTTGAAAATAAGCCCGCAAATGTATGCTATTTGGAGATAGGACTCAAGCCCTGGTGAGAAATTTAATATTGGATTGACACTGGGGGCGCTGCGGGAGGGTTTCGACACTGAAAACGCTGAGAGCACTGAAAGGAGTTTTGACACTGGGGACGCTGACAACACTGAAAGGCTGACATTAAAACATGGAATGGTCGCTGTGGGGCAGGCGGGCAAAACCTGCCATTATCGGACAAAAGCGGACAGGAACTTGCGTCGAAATAAAATTTGGCCGAGTTTGCGGTAGTGACCTGGTGACTCGGAGTCACCAGGTCACTACCGCAAACTCCAAATATCCTGGGGTCTCAGCCCTCTACCCCCCTAGCCCCGGCCACAACCACAGGTGTAGATCAAACAACTTCACGATTGCAAGGATCACTACAGCCACTAATATCCGGTGGGCCCACACATCTGCATTTTTGTATCGGGTAGCGAATACGGCCGCGTAATACCCCCCGGCAGTCTGTCCGACGGCCATGAGCAGGCCGATCTTCCAGTCGATCATGCCTTGGAAATGGAAGATGAGTACGGCTAGCAAGGTGTACATTCCTACTACCGGCACCTTAACGGCATTCGCCTCGATGATACTATACTTTGCGCCTAACACCATTACTGCCAGAAAGAATACTCCCATGCCCATTTGAATAAAGCCGCCATAGAATCCAAGAGCCAGAAAAGCAGGTACCACTACCCAAAGGTTAGGCTTATCGGCGGCAGCTGATTGGCGGAGCCAGCGCTTGGGTTTGACCAGAATAACGAACAACATTAAGATCATCAAAAAGCGGAACACCTGAATGAACTGTGCATTGCTCACTCTGATCGCCACAATGATCCCGATAATCGCCCCGATGACGGTGAAGAGGATATGTGCCCAACTTTTTGAAATATTCAGTTTGCCGTTTTTGTAAAACACCCAGGTGCTGGCCACACTTTGGGTGAAGATGCCTACCCTATTCGTTCCGTTGGCTATGTTGCCCGGCAGGCCGATTAATTCAGTTAGGATAGTGAGCGTGATGGCAGAGCCGTTACCGGCCAGCGTATTAATGCCGCCGGCGAAAGCAGCTCCGATGATAGCTATTGCGTAGATGTACCAATCCATGTGATTCAAGTATTCGCTTGTTCAAGCCTCGAAGGTAATGATAAATTTGCGACTGCAAATTTATCATTACTTAATAGACTGGCAGAACTCTACCAACACCCCATTTGTTGTTTTGGGATGTAGGAAACACACCAATTTATTATCTGCACCTTTTTTAGGTTCCTCGTTCAGGACTTTGAAGCCCAGGCTGGTGGCCAGGGCCATGGCGGCTTTGATGTCTTCCACTTCAAAGGCCACATGATGGATGCCCTCCCGGTTTTTCTCCAAATATTTAGCGATGGCACTATCCGGGGAAGTCGCCTCCAGCAGTTCGATTTTTGATTCCCCGATCTGGAAAAAAGAGGTTTTGACATGTTCGGATTCGACTTCTTCTACTTTGTAGTGAGGCTTGCCAAGGAGTTTGGCGAATAATTCATTGCTCTTTCCGAGGTCTTTGACGGCGATGCCGAGATGTTCGAGACGGATCATAATGGTGGTTGGTTATTTATTTATTGATTATTTTTCTGTATACAGGTAAAATAAGGAAAAAAATGACGGATGGTGGTGACGGATGCTAGTGATTAATCAATAAAACCAAATCTCCTTTTTTTCGTAAACTCCCTTATGTAAAGTTCCATCATTCAAATTTTTCCTATTTTTATGAAGAACGGGTAAGGGACGTGTATGAGATATTTAGTCGTAGTTAATTTATTGTTGAGTTTTTTAGTAAACTCTGTCAGCTTGCCGGGTCAGGAAAGGCTGATCTCTCCAGATTTACTACCTACCCCTGAGCCCTCCTATGTGCGCGATCTGAACGCCTTAAATACCACGGACATAGACTACTTCAAAAACGTATTAAAAGACAAGGATGGTAGGCTCTGGTTTGACCCTGGGGATAAATTCAGCGTGTACACCTCTCTTAACCTGGTTCAGTATGATGGTTATTCCTTTACACCGATTAATTTAGGCCTCCATCCCGAGTTATCGACCATGAGCACGACTATTTGTGGTATTACAAAAGAGGGAACTTTTTTTGGATACACCAATAGCGTTTTTAAGAACATTGTTTTCTATATAGATCCCCAAAGTCGCCAGTTCGATTTTTTTGATCTGGACACGCTTAATATAGCCGGTCTCCAGATTCGAAATGTCATCCAAACTGAAGCTTCCCCACTACTGATATTGGCTTCAGCTGAACATAATTTTTATTTACTGACCCTTGAGGAAGGGGAATTGGATATTTTAAAAAAAATAGAGCTTGGAAAAAACATTCGACTTCCCCACAGTTCCAATGTTCCACAACTACCGTTGGTGGAGACGGAAAACGGCATTTGGTTTCTGGATCATTTGCTCAGCCTGATTCATTACGCCCCTCAAAAGGACCGGTTTATTCAATATGACACCGATCATTTTCCGGCCTCGCCCAATGACCAGACTGATTACAATAACTTTCAAGCACCTAAGTTAATCCGACTAAAAAATCAACTTATCGTATACTTCCCGGTCTATCCCGACCAAGTTTTTAAGCTGGATCTTCAGGATGGCGATATTACTCCATTTCCTCGTTTTCCGGCGGGCTGGAATTTAAAAGATGTTTTTGCCGATGAAAGCGACAACATCCTGCTCCTGTTTCAAACGGCTGACAACAAAACTATGGCTTTAGTAAAGGATGAGATGGGGTATTGGTACAATTTCTCCAGATTCTTTGAAAACTTTCGAAGTGAACACATTTTCCAAATGAAAGCCGAGAGCTTTTTTCAGCACATCTTCCTGCTCTCGCAAAACCACTTCATGAGTATGGGAATAAAGGAGACCGATGGCATCCAGTCTTATGCAATCCCCGGGGCTATAGGAGTTGCAGGAGCTTTCCTTGACAATACCTTCTTATTTTTTGATGAAAACAGGAATTCCTTGATTATAGATCCGGCTGAAGGTATACGGTCGATTACTCAGGATACGCTTCCTTATTTGTCTTGCTTTCCGGCTGTAAATGGCGTTTCAAGAAATTTGGTCGAAGGGCGTCCGGGTTGTTATTGGACAATGGACAGTAATAAAATTTTTGAATTCAACTCCCATGAAGGCGTTTGCAGAGAGTACCCAACGGAGTTTGCCGTAAAACGGATGAGTAGGATCAATGACAGCACGCTGGCCCTTGTTATGGTGGGAAGGAGGATGGCCCTTTTTAATACGAATAAAAAAGAAATTCAATGGATCGGCGATTATGATAAAGTAGCGCCGGGTTATTACTTCCAATTGCACGCCACTCCGGATTCCATCTTTTGGATACCGACCTCGGGAGGTTTATGGAAAATCGATCCCCGGGCCGAAAAAAGTGAAGTGATCGGAAATGAATCGGGCTTCGATGATTTTCGCTTCCAAACCATTATTGAAGATCGTAAAGGCCGACTTTGGTTGGGTTCTATGGTGGGGGGAATACACATTTATGATCCGAAGAGTGGTGTGGTAGAAGTGATTAATGAAAATCAGGGCTTGGCCAGCAACTCGGTCAGAAGCTTGGTTCAGGATAAAGAGGGGATCATGTGGGCTGGAACGAGCAACGGACTTAGCCTGATTAATGAGGATGGAGAAGTTTTATTTACCCTTTCAAATGAAGACGGCCTACCAGACAATAAGTTTATTTTTTTTGGATCCGCCCGGTCAAAGGATGGTCACCTTTTATTTATCCAGGAACAAGGGATTGCATTGATCGATCCTATTGTGTTGAAAAAAAACCTCCTGGAAGGAATAACACCCGGCCCGGTTTTCCTGACCAGCCTGTCTTATTTTGATGACCAGAAAAATCAGGAGATCACCAAATCGGGGATCATCAGCTTAACTGAGCACCTCAAGCTCCCTGCTGCAAAGCGTTATCTCAAGCTTAAAGTAGCATTGCCTGACTATTACCAGCCCGAAGAAAATCATTTCGCCTACAAGATCGAGGGGAGGGATAAGGATTGGACATATGTAGGTTCACAAAATGAGATTTTCTTAAATCACTTATCCGCCGGACGCTATCAGTTACTCATCAAGGGCGCCAATTATCGCAATTTATGGTCCTCCGCCCCCCTGGTCCTGGAGATTCAGGCCGGAGAGTTTTTTTATAAAAAAACGTGGTTTTACTTTTCCGTCTTTTCAGTGATAAGCCTCTTGATATTTTTGTGGATACGTCGCCTGCGCATGGAAAAAGTACGTCTGGAAAACGAAGTTAACCGGCGCACCCAACAGATCAGAACGGATAAAGAGCTCATCGCTCAGCAAGCCGAAGAGTTACGCAAACTGGACGAACTAAAATCCCGCTTTTTCACCAACATTTCCCACGAGCTTCGCACCCCCATCACCCTGATCACAGCTCCGGTTGACAAGATCATTAAACAGAAGGCTAACGCCCTTAGCAAGGACGTACAAAAAAGCCTTCGGATGGTATTACAAAATGGACGGAATCTGCTCCAATTAGTGGAGGAACTCCTGGACCTGTCTAGGTTAGACGCTAACAAACTCGAGTTGAACGAAAAACCCACTCCCCTTCTCCAGTTCTCTCGTCAGCTTTTCAGCGCGTTTGAATCCAGGGCGGCCGCACAAAAAATACGATACTCATTTAAGACCGAAATTTCAGCAGGCAGTCAGTATTATCTTGACCGCAAACGGCTGGAAAAGATCATCAATAATCTACTGTCAAATGCCATAAAATTTACGGATCGGGCCGGAGAGGTGACTTTTGAGGTAGAAAAAAAAGAAGGGCGCTTGCTGTTCTCCGTAAAAGATAGTGGCCGAGGAATTCCGCCCGAAGATCTGCCACACATATTTGAGCGGTACTTCCAGACCAATCGGCCTAGCCTGGCCCGGGAAGGCGGAGCAGGCATAGGCCTGGCCCTGTCCAGGGAATTAGCGAAATTGATGCAGGGCGAGCTTAGCGTACTGAGTCAATGGGAAAAGGGAAGCACCTTTATTCTGGATATTCCCGTTCGGCAGGCCGAAAAACGGACGCCGGTTCCCCTTGAAGTAAAAGCCCCTGTAGTAAAAACAATGAGTTCAAGTGTTCCGGGTATTTCCAGTAATGGTGCCACTTCCGCTTCTATTCTGGTGGTAGAAGATAATCCCGACATGCAAGAGTTGATCCTTTCTTTGTTGTCCGACATTTACTATTGTCAGATAGCCAATAACGGCGCAGAAGCCTGGCAGTGGATCCATTCCGGGAAAATAAAACCAAAGGACATTGACCTGATCCTTTCCGACATCATGATGCCTGAGATGGATGGTTATGAACTATTGGAAAATATCAAGCAGCATCCCGAATGGCAGCAAAAACCCATGATGATGCTCACCGCTTTAGCTAACGAGGAAGACAAGTTGCAAGCCCTCCGCCTGGGCGTAGACGATTACCTGCTCAAACCCTTTTCTCCGGAAGAGTTGATGGTGCGCCTGGCTAATCTGATCGGTAATTATCGTCAAAAACTGGCTTTCCTTCAAAAAACATCCAAGGAAGAAGTCAATATTGATTTTGAAGATATGCCGTCGGCTGATCAACAATGGTTACAACAACTGGAAGAAGGCGCTAAGACTGCCCTCGAAAAAAAGATCGAAATAAGCGTCAGCTATATGGCTGATCAGATGGCCCTGAGCGAAAGGCAGCTCCGCCGTCGCATTAAAGAAATGACCGGGCTGTCTTCCAAGCAGTACATCCAGGAGGTCAAACTCCAAAAGGCACGCCATTTGTTGGAGAACAAAGTTTTCCACACCATTGCAGAAGTAGCCTACGCCAGTGGCTTTAATACGCCCGGCTATTTCACCCAGGTGTACGAAAAACACTTTGGCAAACGCCCGGCAGATTATTTAGCAGAAACAAGCCCAAAATGACTAATTTCCTTGCTCCCTGGCCGTTTTTTTGAAAGAAATGGCCGTTTTTTTTAACCCCTTCTCCCCCATCTTTGAGCTGATATTTACCGGATGTACACTCAAAGATTTTAACCATGAAATATATCTATACAACAGCAGCAGTTATTTTTCTTTTTTTTCTACACATTCCTTTTAACTCCATTTTTGCCCAAGGCCAATTAGTTGCCGACGGCAATGTCCATGAGATCAAATACCAGGGAAAAAATTATTTGGATCTAAAAATACCAGCCGACCTTGACCTTCTTCAGTACAACCAGCTCACCTTTGTACTAAAGGGGGCCGATGGAGGAAGGAGGAAGATTCCCTTTATTTGCACCGAAGCCGGAGGAGAAGGGGCTAAGGTCACCGCCACCTTTGAATTAGGAGAAAGTGGCGATGTACTTATTCCGGGAAGTACTGTACGCTTTATCGTTGGCGGACAAGGCGAAAGTGTACGCAGCGGCGAAGCGGATGGAGCCGGGGGGGGTGGTGGAACGGGTTTATTGTATAAAAGCCCGGATGTAGAAGGGAATGGTACTTGCGAGGATTTTGTAGTCGACGGAGGCGGTTTACAAGCTCTCCCAACGGCTTCCCCAAATTGGTCGAATCGTAATTCATGCTGGGTCATTTTGGCTGTGGCAGGAGCCGGAGGAGGTGCCTATGCACCGGGGGGCTGCGCCCAGGCCGGTACCGGCAAAGGAGGAGAACAGGGAGAAAGTGGTTCCGATGGTAAGGGCTTGAGCGGGGGCTCCGGAGGCACAGGCGGTAGCGCAGGGCAGAATGCCTGGGGTGGAGGTGGAGGTGGTTATAAGTTGAAATATTGGGATAAAGACAGCAAACATGGACAGGGAGGCGGTTTATTTGGTGGAAATGGGGCCTCCGCGCAAACATTTGATGTTTCCGCCGGAGGCTGGGGGTATGGCGGCGGCGGATCTGGCAAGCAAACTGCAGGCACCGGTGGTGGCGGCGGCGGTTTCTCCGGCGGTGGCGGTGGCGACCTTTATGAGGCCGGTGGGGGTGGCGGTAGTTTTGTCAACTCAGCTGCGTATAGTTCTCATAAAAAGGGAGGCGGAAGTGACAAAACCCCTAACAATGGATGGATCACTTATGAATTTAGCAATAATGCCGATCTGGTCGATGCCCCTGTCGCCCGGTGTAAAGATATTGTAGTGGGAGTGGAAGGAAGCGATTTTGCTCATGTCACTCCCGACCTGGCCGATGACGGCAGTTATGATCCGGAAGGACGGGCATTAACTTTCGGGCTGTATACCACCTGCGATGTGGATGAAGATAATTGTACCGTTTATTACGGGGATGACTTCGGCTACGGCTGCGGCCTTGTTGGAGAAACAGTTACCCTACAGTTGGCCGTCAGCAACGGCCTTAAGGAATCGACCTGCCAATTTTTAGTAGAAATCGAAGAAGGCAATCCCGTGCCTGTCATCTGCCCTGAAAATATTGTCGTTAATGCCGATCCGGCTACCTGTAGCAGGGTCCTTAATGAAGACCTCCTGGTAGAAGATTTAGGTACCTGTAACGGCATTCTGGAAAACAGTATTGTAACGCCTTCAGGCAATACGGATAATATTAACACCTTCAAAGGAAATGTCATTTCGGGTGAATTTGAAATGGGCGTGACCACCATCTACTATACCGTCAAACGAGAAAGTGACGACCAATCCACTTCCTGCTCTTTTACAGTAAGGATTAATGACGGTAGTAGCCCGGAACTGAACTGCCCGGCCAATATCACGATGGATCTGCCAAGCGGGGAATGCAGCAGAACCATTTCTCAAGGGCTGGAGGCCGAATGGATCGACAATTGTTCAACCGTCCTGTCCCATACCATCGTAATAGAAGAAGATGATGATGATGGAGGTGACGGCCTGTCAACCGATCCTCCCTCCCTCCCCGGGCTGCTTTCCAGCTATGAATTTGAAAGCGGTACAACAAGGGTGACTTATCTATTACAAGATGACAATGGCTTTCATGACCAATGCTCCTTCACCGTAAGTCTTGTCGACAATGAAGCTCCAACCGCCCGCTGTTTTCCTGACATCATTTATCAATTGGACGATCCGCCCGCCAACCTAATCGATGAAATTGACAATGGCTCCTATGATAATTGCAACATTGTTAGCCGAACGCTCAACCGATCTTTTGACTTTGACTGTAATAATGTCGGTGCCCGCCGGTCGGTAACGCTTACAGTTAAGGATGCTCAGGGGAATGAGGATGAGTGTTACGCCAACATTCTGGTCAGAGATCAAGTCGGACCCATTGCGAAATGTCATCAGGGGCTCGGACTTTCGCTAAGAGACAACGGCACCGCTGTTTTGCCCATCAGCCTTATTGATAACGGCTCGTATGATGCCTGCGGTATTGCCTCCCGTTCACTCAGCAAGACTTCCTTTACCTGCGCAGATATCGGGCCCCAAACTGTGACCCTGTTCCTCATCGACAATAATGGCAACACCAGCCAATGTGACGCCCAGATCAGTGTAAATGACGGTATCTCCCCCAAGGCTATTTGCAGAGACATCAGTGTGTCGGTAAATGCCGAAGGAGAAGCTGTCATCGGTACCAGTGATATTAACAATGACTCCTACGATAATTGTGGTATCCGCTCAATGAGTCTGGACAAAAACACTTTTGATTGCAACGATATCGGCACAGAAAATACCGTTACCCTGACCGTCACCGATCATAATGGCACTACTGGCAGCTGCATTGCTAAAGTCACCGTCGAAGACAATGTAGCCCCCAATGCCCTTTGTCAGGACGTAAGCATACAACTTGATGCGAATGGCGAAGGCTCCATTTCTGCAGCAGCCGTCAATAAGGCTTCGTATGATGCTTGCGGCATCGCCGGTTTAAGCCTGAATAAGGATCATTTCACCTCTGCTGACCTCGGAGACAATACCGTCACGCTAACCGTCACCGATGTACATGGAAATGTCAACTCCTGTAATGCGACTGTAAGGGTTGAGGATAATGTCGGGCCGGAAGCCCTGTGCCGGAATGTGGTCGTGCAATTGGATGAAGACGGCAGTGGATCCACTACCGCAGAGGAAGTCGATAACGGTTCTAACGACGCCGGCGGGATCGCTAGTCTTGTATTGGATCGCAGCAGTTTTTCCTGTAATGATGTCGGGGACCATACCGTGACATTGACGGCAACCGATAACAACGGCAACTCCAGTACCTGTACCGCAACTGTTACAGTAGAGGATAAGCTGCCTCCCGTCATTACTTGTCAGGACATTACGGTTCAGCTCAAGGCCGACGGTTCTTTTCGAATCCCGTCTGCTAATTTTATTAGAACTAATGTTATAACCAGCCAAAGCGACAATTGTGCTTTTGGGACAGTTGTGAGGATTTTTGGAGGAGCATCTTTCTCTTGTGCGGATGTAGGCACCCCTCTGACAAGGTCGATCATAGTATTCGATGTCAATGGCAATCCTTCTAACAAGTGCTTTTTTAACATCACAGCGCAAGATGTGACGCCTCCGGAGGCTCGCTGTAAAGACATTACCCTTGCACTGGATGAGAACGGGCTTGTGGATTTTATACCTTCCATGCTGGATGACGGATCTTCCGACAATTGCGAACTGGCGCTTCAAAAATATACGATTAGGTCTCTTAGCTGTGCAGATATCGGGTCTTTTACGAGTACCTTTACGGTAAAAGATCTTGCAGGTAATACAAGCTCCTGCTCTGCCATGGTGACGGTCGTCGATAACCGTCCCCCTATCCCGCATAACGCCTCTCTGCCAACCTTCAACATGGAGTGTTCTGTCAGCTTAGCTACACCTATCGCAATTGACAACTGTGCCGGCATTATACAAGGTACCACCGATGACCCGACCTCCTTCACCGAGCAGGGCACCTATACCGTCAACTGGATGTATGACGATGGTAATGGTAATGTGGCAACTCAAACTCAAACCGTCATCGTCAGTGATGTCTCTAAACCTATGCCGTATGAGGCTTCACTACCAGCGATCATCGGCGAGTGCTCCGCTAGTGTCAGTAGTTTTCCATTAGCCTTTGATAACTGTGAGGGGCTTATCATTTTAGGCTACACCACTGATCCCTTGTATTATTCCGAGCAAGGCACCTACACCATTACCTGGACTTATGATGACGGCAATGGCAATACCTCCACACAATTGCAAACGGTCATCGTCGATGATGTCACTGCGCCCTTGCCCGACATGGCTTCACTGCCTACCATCACCGGCGAGTGTTCTGCAAGCGTTTTGGAGGCTCCCACCGCTACTGATAACTGCGAAGGAATCATCACAGGCACCACCAATGATCCGCTAACCTATACCGAACAAGGTACCCACACCATCACCTGGACCTTCGATGACAGCAACGGTAATATAGAAACACAAACGCAGACTGTCATCGTTGATGATGTCACGGCTCCCGTACCCGATCAGTATGCCGGCCTGCCGGTTTATTTGCCCTCCATTGAAGGAGAATGCGAAGTAAGTGTAGATGTTGCCCCCACTGCCACCGATAATTGTGCCGGCACAATCACCGGAACCACCACAGATCCGCTCTATTACGACGAGCCTGGAACCTACTGGATCAGATGGACCTATGACGACGGCAACGGTAACCTCGCCGGTCAGCTGCAAAAAGTAAGCGTTCAGGACCATACCGCACCCATTGCCCTTTGTAAGAATACGACTATCCAGATAGATGAAAACGGGCAGGCTACGCTGCTACCCACTATGATCGACAACGGCTCTTTTGATGAATGCAGTCCGATCAGCATGCAAGTCGGGCTCTTATCGGGCGACTTCGGCCCGGAGGGGCTTCCTTTGGCGGAAATTCCCTTCAACTGCTCCGTACTGGGTGAAAAGGAAGTATATCTACTCATTACCGACGCAGCCGGCATGCAGTCTCGTTGTGAGGCCCTGGTATCCATTGAAGCCAATGGGAACTGCGAAGAAGAAGGCACCTCTAATCCGGGTGAAACCCCTACGCCTCCCAGTCCGGGACCCAGTCCATTTCCCGGCCGCTTCGGTTGGAACCTGCAGCAATCCGCTGAAAGTCTGGCACAGGATCAGACAAAGCTTCAGGCCTTCCCAACTCCATTCCAGGCCAATTTGACGATCCGCTTCAGCTTATCGCAAACCGCTAAAACCAGTATAGAGATCATCAATCAGCACGGCCGGCGGGTACGCAGCCTGCTATCTGCCGAAATGGAAGCCGGTGAGCATCAACTAGAATGGAATGGAACCGACCTCAGCGGCATGCAACTGCCTTCCGGCTTGTATTTGTTGCAGTTGAGAACCGGAAAGGAGGTGATTAATAAGAAGATATTGTTGCAGCGATAGTCGAGTTTGGATCTATTAAAACTAAGCGTCATCCCCGGCCGGAGGGATGACGCTTTTTATTTATCTCCTCTGATAAAAAGGCAGATCTGGATAAGACCTACCTTTTTCCGTATATTTATCATTAATTGGAATAATCAAAATTTTGCTATTTAGAAATACCGAACCCAGTGAAAAAGTATTTACCCATCTTTTTCATTTTCACCCTGCTATTGTCTGTTGTTGCGGTCACATCAGAGGCTCAATCTGTTCCTTCCATTTATCCGTCTTCTCTGACTGCCTATGACATTGACCAGGGCTTACCTATTTCCTGTGCCAATAAGATCATTATCGATAATGATGGGCGTTTGTGGTTGAATCCATGCCCGATTTATTATGCTGATCAAGATATTAGTGCTTACCAATTTGATGGAAATGAATCTTTCGAAATCCCAATAAAAAAACCGGATGGCGACCGCGATTCTTCCTCTTGGTTGTTCGAAGGAATTACTCGGAGCGGACTCTTATTTGGAAAAAACAGAAGATCAGACCAGGCTTTTCTTTTAGATCCGGAAACTCATAAATCCCGGACCTATTCTTTTCCGCCCGCTGAAAGGATTATCAACATTGTGTCCAATGAGGAAAACCATATTTTTGCCTTAACCCGAACCTACGGCAGTTATGTTATTTACAAGCTCTATCCTGAAGAAAAAATTATCCTGACTACTATCCAGAAGCCGGAGATTAAAGCCAACTATGTTCTTAAAGAAATCCCCGTATTTATTAATAATAACACTCTTTGGTTTCTACACCAGAATAAAGGTTTTTTTGGTTTTGACCTGAACACTAAAGAGGTCAAAGAGTATAGCTGGGATAAGCTGCTCGGGAAAGATATACCCGATTATATGGAAATAGTTCCATATACCGAATTTGTAAAAATGACGAAGGACCGGAATGGAGACTTGATATTTTTCCTAAACGAACTAAACAGCTTTTTTCTGTTTGATACCGATTCGGAACAAATTATTCCATATACACTTCTGAATACACAACTTGAAAGATTTACGAAAGATCAGTTGGCTAAAATAAATTTCTTCCCGG
The DNA here is from genome assembly GCA_030430845.1 of Bacteroidia bacterium. GTDB lineage: Bacteria > Bacteroidota > Bacteroidia > Chitinophagales > Saprospiraceae > JANQPA01. The sequence goes on from JAUIKE010000049.1 coordinate 17,883, forward strand.
ATGCCCAGGAAAATATCCTCATCGAAATTCAATATAATCGCACTCCCAAAGAAGAGGAATTTAACATGGTTGGGTACTTTGTATTGTTAGATAACAATGAGCAACTTTTTAATTATAATCCGGTGATTACTCAATCCGTTCAAACAAGCAGGTTTAACCATGACCTGATTAGAGATGCCTATAGCGTCGACTTTAAAAAAGAGGCTATTATAGCTATAAGTGGCGGCGTAATTGACGTAGATATTCAGGCTGACCTTTCCATAATGACCCCTTTAGGCAAATGGGCATCACGTGGAATGGTCCAAATTAGTGAAGATATCATATGGTTAAAAAGTGATGTAAAAACCATAGCAGAGGTTGATATAAAAGAAGGGAAAGCCTCCTTATTTTTCCCTATTGACATTTGCAACAAAGATTTTTTGATCCCGGCCTTTGTTCAAATAACCAATAAGGACCGGCAGGAAATTTGGTTCCCAACCAGAGATAGCGCCTTGTATTCCTATAAAATTAAGGATCAGGAATGTACCAGATTTCCTGTTGGGGTAGAGTTTGAAAAATTTTATTTTATTAATGAAAATGAAATTGCCCTGGTCAGTAAAAAAAATATACTTTACACTTATAATCTGCCAGAAAGAAAATTAAGCCCTTTTCTTCAAAACGGTGTACCGCTCAATATAGGTAATGTCGCCAATGAAATATACTGCGATCAGTCCGGCATTATCTGGATTGCCGCCCAGAGTGGGTTGTGGAGGGTGGATCCACAATCAGGTAATGCTACTCGATTGGGTAAAGCAGATGGTTTCGGCGACGACCAATTCATGTGTATTCATGAGACGGAAGATGGTCATCTGTGGCTGGGCACCTTTTTTGGTGGGTTGCAGTACTACCACCCTCAAAGTGGGCGGATAAAGATCATCAATGAAAATGATGGTCTTTCTAACAATACCGTTGTTGGTATTCTTGCCGATCAGGAGGGAGATATATGGGTCTCCACTTTTGATGGAATTACCGTTTTGTCAAAAGACGGGAAGGTATTATTTGAACTACAGGAAAAAGATGGCTTATCGCATCGTGAGTTTAATCGCTATTCCTATTTAAAAACCTGGGATGGGCAGTTAATTTTTGGAGCAATTTACGGAATCAATATTATTGACCCTGTTAAGGTTAAACAAGTATACGGTCAACCAGAAGACCTGCAGATTTATTTGACTAAAATTAGTTTTTTCAATAAAAAGGCCAAAAAAGTAGTAGTTCAAAGGAGTAATTTTGAAAAAATTACGCCCATAAGATTACCTCCCACTCATCGTTACATCAATTTGGATTTTGCCCTGTCCGATTATATGAATCCCGAAAAAATGAATTTCTCCTATCGGATCGAAAAACCGGGAGGATTGTCAAAACAAACTTTTGATGAAGAGAGTTTTTGGATAAATATCGGACCTAATACTGAATTGACACTCACTGATTTGCCGGTTGGTGAATTCACGATATTCATTAAAGGCAGTGACTATAAAGGCTACTGGACGGAACAACCACTTGCTATCCCCATTAAGGTCTATCCGTTTTTTTACCAAACCTGGTGGTTCTATTTACTGTGTAGTCTACCCTTCATAATAGGCGCCTACTTTTGGTACAGTCGTTTAACTACGGAGAAAAAAAGGCTGGAAGCCGAAGTTAATAAGCGTACCCTTCAAATTGTGAAAGACAAGGAGCTGATAGAAGAGCAGGCGGCCAAGCTGCTCGAACTGGACGAAATGAAATCCCGATTTTTTACCAATATCTCCCATGAATTCAGAACTCCGCTGACCATTATCTCCGGGATGATCCCACAAATAACCAAACAACCTGATAAATGGATGACAAAAGGTATGGAGTTGATCCAAAGAAACAGCAATCACCTATTATCCCTGATCAACCAAATCCTTGATCTACGAAAACTGGAATCTGGGGCGCTTCAAGCCAATTTTATTCAAGCTGATATCATCCCCTATTTGAACTACATAGCAGATTCATTTAGAACAGTGGCCCTGGCTAAGGGAATCAAGCTACATATTCTATCTCAAAAAAAGGAATTGATCATGGATTATGACCCGGATAAAATGATGCATATTTTATCCAACCTCCTGTCCAATGCACTCAAATATACTTCTACAGAAGAGGATATTTATTTCCAGATCAATCAAACTCAGGATGATCAACTTCAATTGATTGTCAAGGATACTGGCCAAGGGATTCAGAAGGAACATCTCCCCTATATTTTTGATCGTTTTTATCAGGTAGAGGATTTAGCCAATCAGAAGCCACAGGGGTCAGGAGTCGGGCTGGCCTTAACCAAAGAATTGGTCCACTTATTAAACGGAGTCATTGAAGTGGATAGCGAATGGGGCGTGGGTACTACCTTCTCTCTGTTTTTTCCAATCACCCGGAAAGCCAGATTCCAAGAGCAGCAATCCAAATTAGGACCGATGAGCAATGAAGAAATGGCTGGTGAAGAAAGTGGAACTACCGTTTCTTCTATAGAAAAAACAAGCACTACCCTACCCATTATTAATAATCACCCTTCTAAGCTTGAATCCCTTCCTTCTTTATTGATTGTGGAAGACAATCCCGAAGTTCGGCTTTATTTGACGGCCTGTTTGGCCGAAAATTATGATTTATTGATGGCAGAAAACGGCCAGGAAGGTATTGATGCAGCGATTGAAAAGGTACCAGATCTTATTGTGAGTGATGTAATGATGCCCATAAAAGATGGTTTCGAACTATGTGATACGCTGAAAAATGATGAACGTACTAGTCATATTCCGATCATTTTATTGACCGCCAAAGCAGACTTTGACTCCAAATTAAGTGGTTTGAGGAAAGGGGCTGATGCCTATCTGACCAAGCCCTTCCAGGAAGAAGAACTATTGGTAAGGCTTGAACAACTATTGATTTTAAGAAATAGATTACACGAGCGATACAAAAATCAATTAGGATCCGCTTCAATATCCCCTTCAGCAGAACACGCTATGGAAGATGCATTTATTGGAAAATTCCGCCAATTGGTAATGGACAATATTACAGAAGAGCATTTTGGAGTCGTTCAGCTCTGCCGGTCATTGGGCATTAGTCGATCTCAACTTCATAAAAAAGTAAAAGCTTTAACCGGCCTGTCTACTACCTCCCTGGTCCGCTCTATTCGCCTTCACAAGGCCAAGCAATTGCTCCAAACAACGGACTTAAACGTTTCAGAAGTAGGTTATGAAGTCGGTATCAACAATCCAGCCTATTTTTCCCGCATTTATTCAGAAGAATTTGGCAAGGCGCCTCGCGAAACACGCAAATAACTGAAAATCAACACCCTAAAGAACTCCTTCCTCTCTTATTGGAAACAATAGGTAAAGTATTTTTTTCCTGTTTACACATCTGGTAAAGTCTTATACACTACTAGTAAAGCAGCCTCCTGCTTTCTCACACACCTTTGTCATATAATTCATCTCTTACAAAAAATCATTGCTTATCCAATATAGTATTCCAATGTCTATGACTTCAAAAAACAGTCAAGAAATGCAAGCATTAGGTTCCAATATACGACAGGCTTTACTACCGCTGATGGAGATACTTCACCAGGAGTCCAGTCGGTATTGGAAGAAAAAACACCTCCCTCAGAAAGCAGGTTTGTGTAGCATTCATACTGGTTTTGATTTAGAAGAAAACCATATTCCGCCGGCAGAAAAGTATGATTTGGTTTATTGCAAAATTTGGGTAGCCGATCTATTAGAACAAATGCCTTCCCTTAGAAAAATCAAACAAGGTTTGGCAGCGGAAGGTAAACTGATCCTGGAAGTCTATCAGTTAAAAGGCTTTTTTGCTTACCCCTATCACCATGCATTTTCCAGGGTGGCTGACCTATTTTCCCAGGTCGAGCAAGCTTATCCAAATACACCAGATTTCAGACAACACTGCATTGATCTACTCGAACAGTATAGTTTCCAAGTCCTGGAAATCAATTATGCGCCGCCTGCCTTTATCGCGAAATGCCATAAGGACATCCTCTCCCTCATGCTTGATCTGCTAAAAGAAAAATTATTACCACTGCGCCTTTTAGGCACCGAAGAATTGAAGGCTTTGATGCTCGAACTAAAACAGTTCGAAAATCGGCCGAATACACTGATCAGTAAACCAGGCCTGTACCAGATCGTCATGAAATAACTAGCCATATATATCAAAAACACTCAATTAAAATTATTAGCCATGAATTTTTCAACAAAAAAATCAACCCCTGCTCTACGTAAAAGCGCTACCGGCAATCGGTCATCCTTTGGAAATAGAAAATGGATATGGTTGATCTTAGCCTTGCCGCTAATTATTTTTCTGATCCCAAAAAAAGAACATGAAAAAACAGCCTCTTCTAAGGAAGAAAGAACAGCAATACCTAAGGATCATCTAAACCCTGATCTTTGGAATGGACAAGGCCCCTTCAGTGGCTTTTCACCTAAAGCTGAGTTGGTCAGCTTCCGGGATAAAAATGCCAAACATTTTCCTAATGAGGAGGGTACCCAAACAGCCATTATCAGCGCCGGATCGGTTCATTATGAAGCCGCCGATGGATCCTGGCAGGAAATTGATCCCAAACTAACCATGTCTTCCCGTGCCGGGTTTTCCTATGAAAACACTACTAATGGAATCAAAAGCTGGTATCCTAATGCTAAAGGGAAAAAAGCTGTTTTGATGGAGGTAAAAGGCCAGCAACTTACCCTGGCCGAAAAAATGGAATTAAGCTGGGTGGATACCCAGGGGAAAGTCCTTTTTTCTCATTCTGCAAAATTTCGGGATCCAGTAGTAAAAGACAATATTCTTGTATATCCTTCCTTTTTTCCCGGAATAAAAAATGAATTTAAAATTGGTCATGACTACATAAAAAATATGGTCATCCTGGATCAAAAGCCTGATGCCCAAGGCGATTATTTAATTTTGAAGGAGCAGTTAAGCCTTCCCGAGGGTTGGAAGGTGCAGGTCAATGATCAGGTTTTGAAAGGAAAAAACACCCTAGAGGGAGGTTTTGAGCTGGTGGATGAAGACGGACTTGTACAATTATATATCCCGGCCCCAGAAGTCTTTGATCAAAATGAAAACAGTCGGTTTCATAGAAACGGCTCCGCCAAATGGATACTGGAGCAAAATGGCTTTCAACTAAACCTTAAAATGCAGGTAGAGCAGTCTTGGTTACAGCATACTGATAGAAAATATCCGGTTATTCTCGATCCTACCGTGACTATAACAGGATTTAATATGGGATCTTTAACATTAAGTCATACAGACGATCAAAAATTAATGGGATATGACTGGGATGAAGTTTGGGTTGGCGCATTCAAGCCTCATCATATACTTCAAGATGAACAAATTGCCTGGATGCAATTCAAAACAGGATCTATTCCGAATTCCGCTAGTATTTCACAGGTTTTAACAAAACTTGGATACCAACAAAAGCCAAATACTGGCTTTTTTTTTCGTATTAATGATGTAAGCGGTCCATATGGTAATTATAATAAAAGTCAATTTGACGATGTTTGGAATGATCTCTGGAATGGCAATTATAAAGAAATTGACCTGTCTTTCGATTCTGATAGATTCTTTAAACTTGATGGTAATGCCACGCAAGATTTACAGGGTAAACTACCCACCAACAGATTTCAATATGGTATTACACACAAAAAAAATGGCCCACAACAACATCACCTGGTTACAAGAATAAATACAGCTTTAAGAGTTCAATATTGCCTTCCTTTCACGATTACGGAACAGCCCGGTGATGTGAGCACCTGTATTGATGGAAATGCTAGCTTTAGTACTACCATTAATGGAAATGATCAAAGAACCTATCAATGGTTCTACTCCTCTGATAATGGAAGTACCTGGAATACGCTGGACAATGGCGGAACCGCGCCCCAGGTATCCGGTGCTGTATCTTCAAGCCTCAATATGTCCAATATTCCGGAATTCTGGGATTCTTATCTATTTAGAGTAACAGCCTCCAGTAATTGTGCATTGACTGATGATATAACAAGTAATAGCGCCAAACTTACTTTGGGTATTCGACCCACAAGAATTGCCAACCCTGATCCTGCCACCGCTTGTGCAGGAGATGAAGTCAACTTTACGGCCTCCTTTGCTGATGCCGCCAGCCTACTCTGGCAAGAATCAGATGACAATGGAGGTACCTGGACAGATATGAGCAATTCAACGGATGTTTCAGGAGTCAACACAAGCACCCTGACCCTAAGTAATGTGCCCACCTCCTTCTCTGGCAAGCGCTATCGACTGAGTGCTACAAACTGTAGAACGGTATACAGCTTCGGGGGTATTCTCACTGTTAATACTTCTCCAACTGCCAACACCCACCCTTCAGATCAAAGCACAAACGGTGGAGGAAGTGCCTCCTTTTCTGCCAGTTTCAATAATGCAGCGTCTGTCAATTGGGTATATACCACCGACGGAGGCAGCACCTGGAACACATTAAATGATGGCGGTAGCAATCCAACAATTTCTGGTGCCACCACTAATACTTTGAGTTTAAGCAATGTGCCTGACTCCTGGAGTGGCAGGGAATTTGCTCTTAGTGGGGTTAATCCTTCTTGTCCGCCTGTTTATTCTAACCGATCCTTGTTAGAAATCACAAATTCTACGCCTGTCGCCAAATGCAAGAATATCAATTTGGAATCTGGGAGTTCTTGCATAAAAAAAATTCAAGCCAGCCAAATTGATAATGGATCATACGACCCCGACGGGAATCCTATCACCTTAAGTTTAGACGTCGATGAATTCAGTTACGGCACTCATACGGTAATATTGACGGTGAGCGACGGTGAATTAACCGATCAGTGTACAGCTGAAGTAACCATTGAGGACAAGAGATTTCCCACTGCCAGATGTAAGGATGCTACCCTTCAACTCGATGAAAATGGCCAGGCTAGCTTAACACCCGACGATATCAATAATGGATCTAGCGATAATTGTGGTATTGCCAAAATGGAAATTACTAAAAGTGAATTTGACTGCTCAAATTTGGGTTCAAACACTGTTTGGCTGAAAGTTAATGATACTTCCGGTAATCCCAGTACTTGCTCAGCCACTGTCACAGTAAAAGATAATATTGCTCCGGTTGCCCGTTGTAAAAACCTGAGTGTCCCTGTAGATGCTCAAGGTATGGCAACCATCACTGCTCAACAAGTAGATAACGGCTCTAGTGATGCCTGTGGCATAAAGTCTTTGAGTCTGGATAAAACAAGCGTTACCTGTGCTGATCCCTCAGTAACCTTAACTGTTATAGATAATAATAACAATTCCAGTACTTGTTCAGCCAATCTGATTTTTGTAGATAAAATTCTGCCCGTTCCGGATGTTGATAATCTTCGTTTCATTAGCGGACAATGCTCTGCAAGCGTTTCTCAGGCTCCTACCGCCACTGATAACTGCGAAGGAACCATCACAGGTACCACCAATGATCCATTGACTTACACCGAACAAGGTACTTATTCCATTACCTGGACTTATGATGATGGCAATGGAAATGTGGAAACCCAAACCCAAACCGTCATCGTCGATGATGTCACAGCGCCCGTGCCCAATCAATATGCCGGCCTGCCTGTCTATTTGTCCTCTATTGAAGGAGAATGCGAAGTAAGCGTAGATATCGCCCCCACCGCTACCGATAACTGTGCCGGGCAAATTACAGGTACCACCACTGACCCGCTCTATTATGATCAGCAGGGTATCTATCAGATCAGATGGACCTATGATGACGGCAACGGCAACCAATTTGTCCAGTTCCAAAACGTGATCGTTCAGGATGAAACTGCTCCCACGGCCCTTTGTCAAAATTTAACTATCCAGTTAGAGGATGACGGCCAGGCTACCTTATTACCTTCCATGATCAATAATGGATCTTTCGATGCATGCAGTCCAATTAGCATGAAGGTCGGACAATCTTCTTCAGACTTTAGTGAAGAAAGCCAACCGCTTTCGGAATTGCGAATCAACTGCTCGATGCTAGGAGAACTCAACGTTTACCTCCTGGTAGTTGATGCTTCCGGTAATAAGTCAAAGTGTGGGGCTTTGGTCACTGTAGAAGCCGATGGAGCCTGTGATGAAGCCGGAGGGGGCTCCACGCAACCCTGGCCGCCGTTCCCGAGAAGGTCTTCCGGCGGGATAAGCTGGTTAAAGTACGCTCCGGGAAATAGCCTAGTCCAGTCTACAGAACTTCAGGCTTATCCCAACCCATTCCAGGCCAATTTAACAGTCCGGTTTAAGTTGTCGGAGACAGCCAAAACCAGCATTGAGGTCTTCAACTATCAGGGGCAGCGGGTACGCAGCCTGCTATCCGCTGAAATAGATGCCGGAGAACATCAAAGGGCATGGGATGGAAGAGACCAAAACGGAGCACAACTGCCTTCGGGTATGTATCTGATCCAGTTGAGAACCGGAAAGGAGGTGATTAATAAGAAGATATTATTGCAGCGATAAATTATTATAGAGGCTGTCTCATCCGCCTGGGGCGGATGAGACAGCCTCTATAATAATTTCCTCAACAACACCGGCAGTACCATCAAATCCGCAAACAAAGCAAATATTAAAGCCAAACTCACTAATAATCCGGTTATGAAAGTAGTATGAAAGGACGAAAATAATAACACGCCAAAACCGAACATCAAAATGAGAGAGGTAATGATCATGGCTTTTCCGGTAGATAAATAAGTCGCCCGAATGGCTTCTTCTATATATATTCCCTTTTTCCTTTCATTATTAAAGCGGGTGAGGAAATGGATGCTGTCGTCCACTGCGATACCAAATACAATGGTAAAAATAATAGCCGTCGACATTTTCAGGCCGATACCTGCCCAGCCGATGATGCCCAGGACTATCAGGAGTGGGAGTACATTTGGAATGATTGCCAGCAACACCATTTTTACCGAACGAAACAAGCCGCCCATCAATAAAGACACCACCCCTATCGCAAACAGTAAGCCATACAGCAATTTATAGGTAATGAGCCGATTGCTTTTGTCGAGTAAAAGGGTGTGTCCGGTGAGTTTGGTAGCCAGTAAGGCGGCATCTATTTTTTGAGCAATGAATTGTTCCATCCCTTGGTTTCGCCGTCTTATCTCTGCACTGCCGTAATCTTCCATTTTTCCTGTAATACGTCCCTCTTTCCCATTGTCGCTCATAACCACTTTTAAACCCAAAGCCTCTTTTTTTTCCAAAAGTTCCCTGCGAATAAGCCTCATTAAGCTCGTATCCGTAGGTAAAACGAAAGCCTCCGGTTTCCCCTTTTTAAAATAACGGTTAGCCCGTTTGACCTGTGTACCAATAGAATACACATCCTGCAAGCCGTATTCTTCCAACAAATAAGCCTCCAGGCGCTCAATTTGCTCCAAAACCTCCAGGTCTAACATGCTTTTGGAGGTATCCGCCACTTCAAGATAAAGATCAAAAGTGCGAATCCCCGAAAAGTGATTTTCAAAAAAATTCAAAGTCTCACTAAAAGGATCATCAGCTGATAGTTCTTCATACAGATAAGAATTCACCCCTAACTTCGACATTCCCCAAGAGGAAAGAATCAATAATAAAAACGTAAAAACTACAATAAAACGAGGCCTAGTTTTTGTAAATCGATATAAAGCTTCAACAAAAACTGACATCCGAATTTTTTCATACTCTTCCCGCTTTTTAAAAGGTGCCAGGTGAAGTAGCAGTGGCAAAACGAAAATAGCCAATACATAAGCATATCCCACTCCAATGGCCGTAAATACACCAAACTCTATGAAAGGTTGGATATTCGAATAGGAAAGGGTAAAAAACCCCAGACCTGTAGTCACAGAAGTCAGCAGAATCGCGATTGCTACATCTTTCAATGCCAGTTTGATAGCTAGTTGCTTGCTGATTCCTTCTTGTTCTCCCAATCGATTCATCACATGGATTACATCGCTGAGAGAAATAATGGAAACAATGGTCGGTATCAGCACCGTCATCAGATTAATGGATACTCCGAAGATGCTCATGGTGCCAAGCGTCCAAATAACCGTTAGCACCACCACCACAATAGGTATCATTACGCCCCAAACCGAACGAAAACTAAAAAATAAAATACTTAAAATAACCAGTAAGGAAAGCCCTGACAACCAAAACATTTCAACTTCCAAATCTTCAATAAATGAGTCCTTCACGTAAATATCTCCGTACAAGTAATATTTCTCAAAGCCGATATCATTAATAGCAGCTTGCACATAAGCACGCATCTCTTCCTTAGTCTCCTCATTGAGGGCTTCCTTCAGAAAAATGTAGCTACAGGTGGCGGTATTTTTTCTTGAAATAAACTTCGGCGCTACATCCGTATAGGCGTGCATGAAGATGGAATCCTTTTCGTATCGGCTGGGGTCGTTGGGGTGGATGAAAAATTTCTTTCGGTCTCTGAAAGGAGCCCAGACGAAATAGTATTGATTAATCGGTGAGTTGACGGTTTGTACAAGCTCGTGCCGGCCCAGCCTATTGGTTAGGCTATCCAAACGCCGCAGGAAGTCCTGATTGAAAAGGCCTCCGCTGTTTTCAATGCCCAGGATCAACATTTCCTGATGCAGTGCAAATTTTTGTTCGGTTGCCCGGTGAAAATCCAGGTCCGGATCATTCATGGGGAACAATTGCTCGATATCATACTCATACTCCAACTGACTGATGAAATACCCCTGCACTGCGGTAATCAGTACGATACACAGCAAAACCAGTTTCTGGTACCGAAACAAAGCATCAAGGTACCAGGTAAGAGGTGATTTTTTGGGCAAAAATTGCATGAGCCAATTGGTTTGGGTGATCGTCATAAGGAGCATTCCGGTACCGGTCGGAAGCCAGATCCACGGACATGTCCAGTACTTCGATCTTCTGTTTTTTGAGGTCAGCCAACAGTCTTTTCGTATGCTCGGAAGGGGTCAGTCCGGTTACGATCAACCGGATACTGGCCTGTTCGCACAAGTTTTTTATTACGGAAAAAAGGTGGCGGGTGTTACCATCCTTGTCAATGGTTCGCATTTGGTTTCGATCGTCCCAATCCTGGAAGAAGTTGACGAGCGCGAAAGTTTCTCTGAATGTCCAGTGGTCGTACAGCTCGTCCCAGGAGCAAAAATCTATCATAAATTCATCCTCTTTTTTCGTCAAAAAAGGCACTTGACTTCCTCCCATCGACTGGCGCACCGATGAGTTGGATCGTTGATAGCCCATGTACAGATCGCGCCGATAAAGAGCCGTCAATGAATTGCGCTCATCGTGGAAATCCGCATAGTTTATGATCGCAATGCCGGGTATTTCGCCGGCAGTGATCAGTTTTTCCAATTGCAACAAGGTCTGGACTGTCCCGTAACCAGGCACCCCAAAGTTTTTGACCAGGCTATTCGGCAAGTTCCGACTGACCAGATAAGGAAACACCAGGCTATCATCGACGCCCATTCCGTAGGTATAGGAGCAGCCAAAAAAATAGATGGAATCCTCTTCCATCTCCCCGACTGTTGAATAGTCACTTACTCTCAAAGAATCCCTTCCATGGCTGACAGTATACTTCAGTCCCTTATTAATGGTCACTTCAAAATCGCCCGGTTGTAGGGCAAAGCCTAAGGTTGGATGAGCGATCAGGCAATTGGGGGGAGACGACTCAATGTGATAGTCGACCTGCCGGAAAGGTCGGTAGCCCAGGATACGTAATCCCATCTCCAAGCCTGTAGGTATGATCAAAGCCAGATAGAATACATAAGCAGCTTTGGAAATTTTGAGATAATGGATGAGCGGATGTTTTGACAAAGCCCTTATATTTTTTCCAGATGAGTCAATGGCAATACCGTAATACTTTCTGTCAATTTGTACGTTTGATCTCCAGGATAGATCACCCAAAGATGTTCGAGCTTTAAGTCCTCAATGGCGCCATGCATCGACTTAGTAGCTTTTGGAGCATCCTGATACTTAAATTCCACTCCATAATTTCTTCCTCCTTCCTGCCAAAAAAGATCGAGTTCAACCCCGCGATGAGCCGCATAGAAAAATACTTCGTTATCCCTTTTTGAAAGGCCGGCAACTACTTCCTCTAATGCAAAACCTTCCCAGGAAGCTCCCAGTTTAGGATTAGTCTTCAGGTCAAAAGTATTTTCAATAGATTGCAAAGCATGGAAAATTCCCGTATCCCTGATATACACTTTGGGGCTTTTCACTAATCTTTTTCCAATATTGACATGCCAAGGCATCAGGAGCCTTATCATAAAGGTGTCTTCTAATATTGAAATATATTTTTTGACGGTTTTATCAGAAATACCAAAAGAACGGCCTAATTCGCTGTAATTAAGTGTTTGTCCATGATAATGACTAAGCATTACCCAAAACCTGTACATGGTTGGAGAAGGAATACTGGCTCCTAAAAGTGCCAGGTCTTTTTCCAAGAAGGTTGAAATAAAATTCGTCCGCCAAATCATACTATCCTCATCTGATTTTGATAGAAAAGACCGTGGGAATCCTCCTCTTAACCATAGAGCAGCTAAATTATCATTCCCAGTTTCCTCTAAGTTAAAGCCGGTGAGGAAATAGTATCCAATTCGGCCAGCTAAAGATTCTCCACTTTGCTGCCTCAAATTGGAGGAGGCACTTCCTAAAATGAGGAATCTTTGCTTAGGATTATTATCAACCAGATATCTCAATAAGGGAAATAAATCAGGTTTACGCTGGATTTCATCTATCACAATAAGCCCTGTCAAATCTTCTAATGCAAGTTGAGGATTACTTAAGCTTATTAAATCTCTTGGGTTTTCAAGATCAAAAAGGTAATCCGGTTGGAACTGTTTTGCAAGGGTAGTCTTTCCAGCCTGACGTGGACCTAAAATTGCCGTCACTGGAAAAATATCTAATAACTGTTGAATCCGTGAAAAATCTTTCTTGCGATCTAAAACTTGGGAAAACATTAAAATTTTTTATCCAATATAATAAAAAGTGTGAAAATTCGGAAGCCAGATCCGAATTTTCACACTTTTGCAAAAAAAAGTATTGGGCTAGTTATTCACAGCTTTCATTCCATGATCCTTTCATCCACCCGCTTAGCTTTTTTTTTGCTTTCCTTATGCTTACATCGCTGCATTTCTATCAACTTAGCTTCCCGGTAAAAAGCGTAATGAGCAGAGGCACAGGCGAGAAAAAAGCCGTAAAAGCCGTCTAAAACACCCCATTTGAAAAGATAGTCGCCCCAGAAACGGGCGAAAGGCTTGTAGAGCAAGCGGAAGTAGGTTCCTTTTACGCCCTTTTTGTTCAGCGAGCGAGCTGCTACGGTACTGAATTCATTGATCTTTTGAATGCGTTCGAAAATATTTTCATGCATATTGTGCTGAAGGTCTCCCTTCAGAAAAGCGGTAGACGCATTCTCGACGGGCACAATTTCGTCGTGTGGTTCGACGCCCCCGAAGCTCACCTTTCTGCGGTCAAAAAACCGCATTTTCCGATCCGGATACCAGGCGCCGTGGCGGATCCAGCGTTTGCCAAATTTGTTCAGACGGTTGTTATAGAAGCAATCGTGCGTCCAGTTTTGCTTGGCAGCCTTGAGCGATTCCAGAAGTTCAGCCGAGACCACCTCATCCGCATCCAGGGCCAGTATGTGATCATACTTAGCATTTTTCACCGCAAAAGACCGCTGCTGAATAAAACCTTTGAAAGGATTTTGGACCACTCGAGCCCCCATCGACTCGGCAATGGCCACTGTGTTATCGGTCGAAAAGGAATCAACTAGCAAAATTTCATCAGCGATGGAGACAATGCTTCGCAGGCAACGCTCAATATTCTCTTCCTCATTGTAAGTGATCACCACTACCGAAAGCTGGATCATACGGGTATCTGTTTTCATGAATGGCTGCGCGTAATGGACGGTCATGTTATTGGGTTATTGGGTTATTGGGTTATTTGGAATTTCGCTGAACAGAACCTGGTTTTGATATTCCAATTTTGCTATGTGCCTTGTTTTTCCAAATGGATCCAACACCGTCCAGTATTTCGGATATGTAACCGTAACGGCTTGACCGACCAATTGTTCTTTTAATTCATTGATTGCTAGCCCCCTCTCCATTCCTCTGTTGATGTAATATCTCTTGTCATCTCCTTCCAAACTCAAATATATATCATAGCTGCTTCCTTCTTCAATAGCAGATAATATTCCTTTACTCACTGCACATTTTTCTTCCGGAGCATTCGGAACCGGCTTCAGAGAAATTAAAATGGCAGCAAACAACATGCTCCCTAGGGTAAGGACCGTCCATTTCACAAACGATGATGTTTTCATCTGTATATAGATTGGTTATTGATATTCGTCCATCGACCTTCCTATTCGTCCTTCGTACTTCCCCACATGCCGTATCCCCATCACCAAAAACACGATATAAAAAGCCGTTCCCAACTGCGTTTCAATCGTATGCTCTACCAGGAAGGAAGAAAAAATGATGATGTGGAAAGCCACGATCAGTCTATTTCTTTGAGCGTCCTGGTAAAACAAGGGCCAGGTGGTAGCTGCTATGAACCACAGCAATCCCAATAGGCCGGTAGCGGCAAATACCCAGATGTATTGATTGTGAGGCATTAGTTCCAGATCTACCAGGTCGGGATAATATTGTCGGAGATACTCATTTGTATCGTCGCGGATATCGCCTATGCCTACTCCTGTCCACAAATTCGTTTTTCCCAATTCCAGGCCTCCTTGTATGGACGCCAATCTGCGCGAATCGGACAATTCCCTAATATTATCGTTCCTTAAAAAGAGGTTTACGCTGTATAGGGTATAGTTAATTTTTGTTTTTAAAGTAGGAATAAATTGAAAAGCGAGCAGACTGGAAGTCACAAAACCCACAAATAACAAGGCTCCCAGCCAATATTTCCGTTTTTTGACTATATACCGGATAAAAAAATAAAACAGGACCCCATATAGCGCCAACAAGCCACTTCGCACCGCCAAAAGATGCAAAAAAACTACCAAAAAAACGGTAGCCCCCAGCAACAGCCCCTGTTCCCATTTGAACTTCAAACGATATTTTTCCAGAAATAAATGCCAGCCAATGGCCACACTATAAGCGATCATCAAGCTAAACCGGATATGCTGCACAGGAGTCGGCATGATCTTGCCGGTCTCATATTCCTTCGAGATCGCCTCAAAGTTGAGCACAAACTGAGTAAGGGAAATGAGACAGAGAATCAGGATCAGATAAAAAAAGCCGTAAAGTATCGGGAAGTACACTTTTTTGTCCATCCTCGGAATTGCGACAACAGCAAAAGGCATTAAAAGTAAGGGGAGCTTCATCCGCAGTCTGTCCAATAGCCAAACGGTGTTTTCCGACACCGGGGCACTGAGCAGGTATAATAAAAAAATACTTGAAATGGCCACCAGTACTTTATTGCCCCAGAATTTACGCAGATTTGCACCTAATTCGTGGTTAAGCAAGGCATTGAGCAGCAAGCCCATCATACCAACACTCATCAATGCCCTGGAGAACAGCAAACCTGCCAGAAGCAAAAGGATAGAAAAAACACCTAATTTTTGATGATCAATCTTTCGAATAAGTGACAGCATACTAGCTTTGAAGGTCTCCATAAGCCAAGAAATATGGATTGAGCAGGCTTTCCTTATTATAAGTCAAAGGCTTCATATCCTCATTATTCAGAACAAGCCCTCCGGCTTCTTCCAATACGATCTGAGCTGCTCCGGTATCCCATTCCATAGTGGGGCCTAAACGAGGGTAAGCATGGGCCTCTCCCTTCGCCAGGATAAGGAACTTCAAAGAACTTCCCTTAGGTACCAGGTCCGGCTCATTCAGTTGATCCACATATGCCTGCGTATCCGGATTAAGGTGCGAGCGAGAACAAACCACTCTTAAACCAGAGTCGGTTAATTGGAAGGACGCTGCCTTTAGTTTGCTGGTCCGGCCTTCTTTTTCCAAAAAAGCGCCTTCACCCTTTACAGCCCAATACATTTCGTCCAAAACTGGCGCATATACGATACCCAGCACCGGCCGGCCTTTTTCTACCAGAGCGATGTTTACCGTAAACTCTCCATTCCGCTTGATGAACTCCTTCGTTCCGTCCAATGGATCAACCAACCAAAAACGATTAAAATCTTTTCTGATATCATAGGGAATGGCCTTGTTTTCTTCCGAAACAATAGGATATTTTACGACTAGGGTTTCCAGTCCATCACAAATGACAGCATTCGATTTCTTATCCGCAACGGTCAAGGGAGACAGGTCCTTTTTTTCTTCTACTTCAAAAGAAGTGGCACTTTGGTATACCTCTAAAATCGCCTCTCCTGCTTCTTGGGCAATCTTCTTGAGTGGAACAATCAGAGAAGATAGTCGTATATCAGTTTTTTCCATATTTGTTTTCTTTTGATTTGCCTCTTTACTTTTATAAATTGCTGCGGCAAAGGTAAAAAAATCATAGAAAGTACAAGGTAAGCGCCTGAGGCGATCAGGAAAAGTAGAAAGACAGGCGTTCTGCCTAAAAGCCATAAAATTATGAAAAAAGTATTAGTAACCGGCGGCTGCGGATACATCGGCAGCCACACCATTGTAGACTTGATCGAGAACGGCTATGAAGTCGTTTCTATTGATAACCTGAGTAACTCCAGTGACGACGCCCTGGACGGCATCGAAAAAATCACCGGCAAAAGGGTAAAAAACTATAAGGTCAACCTGGTTGATCGTTCCAGTACCTTTGATGTGTTTGAGGAGCATCCTGACATTGCAGGTATCATCCATTTTGCAGCGCTGAAGGCCGTTGGAGAGTCTGTGGAAAAACCTTTGTGGTACTTCGAGAACAACCTCATTGGTATGATCAACATACTGAAGGCCATGGATACCTTCAATGTACCTCACCTCATTTTTTCCTCTTCCTGTTCCGTCTACGGCAATGCCGACAGCTTGCCGGTAACGGAAGATACGCCGCTCAAAGAAGCCGAGTCGCCCTATGCCCGTACCAAGCAAATGTGCGAACAAATCATCGAGGATACACTGCATCATTATACTCAGCTAAATGCGATCCTGCTTCGATATTTTAATCCTGCCGGAGCACATGAAAGTGCACTCATTGGCGAGTCGCCTGTCAATAAAGCCAATAACCTGGTGCCGGTCATTACCGAAACCGCTATTGGAAAGCGCGATAAAATGACCGTTTTCGGCGATGATTACGATACGCGCGACGGCAGCTGCGTTCGCGATTATATCCACGTGATGGACCTCGCCAATGCCCATACCAAAGCGCTGGATTATTTATTGTCGGAAAAAAATGAGTCTAACCTGGAGGTGTTTAACATCGGCATCGGAGAAGGCGTCAGTGTACTCGAAGCCGTAAAAGCCTTCGAAAAAGTCACCGGCCTTCAGCTCAATTACGAGATCGGCCCACGACGTGCCGGAGATGTAGTGGCCATCTATGCCAATAAAGAAAAAACCGAACGGGTATTGGGCTGGGAACCTTCCCGAAGCATCGAAGATATCATGCAGACCGCCTGGGCCTGGGAACAGAAACGAACAGGGGTGGAGATATGAAAGATTTTCTCATCTGCCTGAGGCAGATGAGAAAATCTTTTTATTTTAAAAGGGCATTATAAATTGTGATCAAAGCTAAGGTCAAAAACAACAGACTGAGTATGTAATTGATGTTCTTCGCAATGAATTGCACCCGCCGCTGAATGTATTCTGCGAAAAGGATGTAGATAAAAAAAAGCAGAAAGGCGCCGGCCACCGCCCCTAAAGAAAAAATGTAATTGTGTGGCGGATCGAGATTGATCCACCCTTTAGCTTCTAAAAAGGTACTATAGCCCAGGAAAAATGGGATGGCCAGCATATTCATCGAAGACATCGTCAAGCCGGCCAGGTAAC
Organism: Bacteroidia bacterium; assembly: GCA_030430845.1. Taxonomy (GTDB): domain Bacteria; phylum Bacteroidota; class Bacteroidia; order Chitinophagales; family Saprospiraceae; genus JANQPA01. The sequence goes on from JAUIKE010000049.1 coordinate 35,789, forward strand.
TGCTTCTCTTTTGATCCTTCAGATCCAACTTCACTTGCTGTCGTGCCTGCCGGTAAAACAGGTAGGCTAATCCCAAAAAAACCACAATGGCTGCATAAGTTAGATATTCGATGATCTGTGGGTTTCTTCCAAGGTACTTAGCGAAAGTAACGGCGATAAAAGACTGTACCAGAATAACCGTCACCGCACCTGCTACGAAAAGTAAGGCTTCGCGGCGGTGGTTTTCAATACTCATTTTCAAGGAAGTCATGTTGATCATTCCTGGGGGCATAAATCCTATGAATGCGACGAGTACTGCGAGTAAAAAAGTGTTCAGGAATTCCATAGTGATTACTATTAAGGCATTCAGCCGCCGACAGCGGCTGAATGCCCGAAATTAATTATCGATCCAAACATCCAAATATTGTACTTTTGGATCTTTCTCCGGCGTCAAGGTAAAGTAAACATTTAATATTTCCTGTGATCCTTCTGCTTGAAAATGTGCTCTCAATTGATTAAAGGCCCTTACCGGTTGGATGTCACTAACAGCTCCTGCCTTTTCCAGGATTTCCTGAATCTGCTCCATTCTATCCTCACGCGACTGATCCAGATAAAAGTTCTCAGCCAAAATTTTCTTCTCCAGCTCCGGATCCCAGTTTTTTATCATTTCAAAGACCTCCTTCGATCTTTGACTTAAAATATCCGAAACCGGAAGCTCTCGAGGCTCCAACTTCAAATCGTCGAAAAGCAGTTTTTCGATCGGATTTCTCGGCAAGGGTCCGGTATAGGTCAAATTTCCAAAAGCCATTACCCCTACCCCATATTCCGGATAAAAAACATAGTTGCTTCCGTATCCAGGTAAGGCCCCTCCATGAGAAACAGCCCTTACTCTGTGACAATCTGTTACAATACTCAGCCCAAAACCATATCCTGTGACTCTCGGACAGTTTTCTCCATTGTAGTCGGTACTTCTTGTACTCAGCCGGGGAAATTGAGGCGTCTGCATTTCCCTCAGGCTTGCTCTGGATATCGGCCCCTTGTCCGCTCCATTCCTGGGGGGCCAGGCCGACAGATGAAAACTTACATATTTACTAAAATCTTCTATAGTAGTAATGAGTCCTCCCATAGCTCCGAAGGCGCCGTCGTGCAGGATCGGCTCGGTTTTCCATTGTTCGTCTTCCCACCGATAGCCTATGGCAAACAGTTCTTCCGGAACGTTTTCATACTCCCAGTAGGTGTTATTCATACCCAGGGGCTGAAAAATATTTTGTCTGATATAGTCCTGATAGGGCATTCCCGATACTTCAGAAACGATATGCCCCAGCATAGCATAGCCTGTATTGCTATACTCGTATTGCATAGAAGTAGTAGTCGAAAAAGTAAGGCCCTGCCCGATCAAGTCGATCAGCATTTCATCGGGTTCTTCCAATTGGCGGTCGCCCCAGGGGTTATCTTCCGGAAAACCGGCAGTCATAGTCAGAAGGTTTTCGATGTCAATGTCAGGCGCATCGGCCGTCAGCTTGTCCATCAAACCCACCTCCGGTATGTACTTCGAAACGGGATCCTCGAGCGATAATTTACCCGCATCTCTAAGCTGAATAATAGCCATGGCGGTAAAACTCTTTGTCATGGAAGCGATTCGAAAGGCGGCTTGAGCAGAAGAGGGGCGCTTGCTTTCCAGTTCCAATACCCCACTGGCTCCGGCCAGGACTAAGGAATCGCCAACCACCACGCCATAAGCGATGCCGGGTATGTTTCGTTCCTCTGCATTGTTGACAAAAATTTCCTCAAATTGGGAAGCTGCGCCTTTAACTTTCTCAATCTGATCATCCGTTGAGAAAGAAGGTGCCTGGTAATTTTCCAGGTACGACCTTGGTACGACCTCAGTATAAGTTTGGTCGTTTTGTGACTGCTTGCAGGCTGTAAAGGCAAAGACAATCAACAAGTAGAATACAAATGTCAGGTGTTTCATAAAATATTTTTTTACTAAAGATAATGGTTCGATTAGATATTCAGGGCATTTCTTTTGCAAGAGAAGTAGTGATCCCTATCTATTACAAAGGAAGACATGTAGGTACCAGAAGAGTCGATTTTCTAATCGAAGGAATCATTTCAACAGAACTGAAAGCCGTAATTAGTATGGATGACGGCCACCTTTGCCAGGGACTGAATTACCTGGAAGCCTTTAAAATGGAGACGGGGCTGTTGATCAACTTTGGATCTAAGCGATTACAATACAAACGGTTATTCAATACCAAATACAAAGAATAAATCAACTAATATTGTCAAAAATCGTATTCAAGGTAGAGATCAACTCATTAATTTCTTTTTCCTTCAAAGGGGCCCAAACCTGACGGCGATATTCTTTCACCATCGGCATCAGCCGATCGATCAAGGCCCGGCCTTTTTTGGTGAGCGAGATCTTAAACCGCCTTCTGTCCTCCGGATCGGCTAAGCGCTCGGTCAGCTTTTTCTTACACAGCAGATCGATGATCCGGGTAATGGTAGGCGCATCCTTGAAGGTAGCCTGCGCCAATTCGAGCTGGCTTTGCTCATTCACTTTGTCTAGTTCTTGCAAGATCACCCACTGATCAGCGGTAATGCCCGCATCAGCCGCTTTTAGTCGCTGGGAAAAAACCTGCTTCATCCGTTTTGCAGTCCGTTCCAGAATAAAACCTGGGATCTCTTCGGCTCTTCTATCTTGTGTAGTCATAAAGTAGTTGTTATGCCAATAGTTATAAAAGGCAACAATATACAAAATTAGTGATTTACTATTCTCAGAAATGAAAACAAATGAACTGAGCGTTTAGCGAAAGTGTTATTAATGGGCTCCAAGGCGAAGCTCCATGCATGGAATAAAACGTCTTTCTCTTTACCCCAATACCAACAAATAACAGCAAAATCTCTAATTTTACACTAACCAACTGATAACTGATAAGCGATGACCACCGACGATTTCAAAAAGATCTCAGATACCTTACCGAAGCAGCCCGGCATCTATAAATTTAAAGATGAGGAAGGGCATATCCTGTATGTAGGCAAGGCCAAAGACCTTAAAAAGAGGCTGAGCTCCTATTTTGGCAATCGTAAAGGGCGAGCCCACCGCACCCGTACCATGGTCAAAAATGCCGATCATATCACCTTCACCATCGTTGAAACCGAGGCGGACGCCCTGCTGCTTGAGAATACCCTCATCAAAAAATACCAGCCTCGCTATAATGTAATGTTGAAGGATGGAAAATCCTATTCGTACATCTGTATCAAAAATGAGCGATTCCCCAGGGTTTTCATCACTCGTTATGTGGTTAAAGATGGCTCCACCTACTTTGGGCCCTACACTTCCAAAAGCCGACTGAAGATCATTCTGGAACTGATCAAGTCTCTTTTTCCACTCAGGACCTGCACCTATAATCTTTCTCAGGAAAATATTGAAGCCGGCAAGTTTAAAGTTTGCCTGGAATACCACATTAAAAACTGCCTCGGCCCTTGTGAAGGCCTCGAAGATGAGGAATCTTATAATGAAAAAATCGAGCAGGTTAAAAACATTCTGAAAGGGCACTTCAGCGCCGTGGTCGGTCACTTTAATGAACAGATGAAACGCCATGCCGAAAACCTGGAGTTCGAAAAAGCCCATCAACTAAAGGAAAAGCTCACCGCCTTTGAAGACTACCAAAGTAAATCAACCGTTGTAAGTACCACCATCCGGGATGTGGATGTTTTTTCTATTGCTGCTGATGAAAAAGAGGCATATGTAAATTACCTAAAAGTAGTGAACGGAGCCATTATCCATACCCACACTCAGGAACTGGTCATGAACCTCGATGACGAAGAAAAAGACATTCTCACCTATGCCATTGATCAGCTAAGAGAACGATTTAATAGTATTTCTACAGAAATCATTTTGCCTTACAAAATTCCTTTAACGGATCCGGAGCTGTCCATTACCGTACCCAAAATTGGGGATAAAAAGAAATTGTTGGAGCTATCACAGAAAAATGTAAAATACTACCTGCTTCAAAAGAAAAAACAGGAAGCCACTTACGTCAAAAAACAAACACCAACAGAGCGCATCCTCCGCACCATGCAAAAGGATCTGCAAATGGACGAATTACCGATCCACCTCGAATGTTTTGACAACTCCAACATCCAGGGCAGCAATCCGGTTTCTTCCTGTGTCGTTTTCAAAAATGCCAAACCCTCAAAAAAGGATTATCGGCATTACAATATCAAAACCGTTGAAGGCCCAAATGATTTTGCTTCTATGGAAGAAGTTGTTTCTCGACGGTATAAAAGATTAGTCAAGGAGAACGAACCACTCCCCCAATTGATCATCATTGACGGCGGAAAAGGACAGCTGAGTGCCGCAGTCAAGATTCTGGATGAACTGGGAATCCGCGATAAGGTCACAGTTATCGGAATTGCAAAAAGGCTGGAGGAAATCTTTTTCCCCAACGACCCTGTGCCCTTGTATATCGATAAAAAATCAGAAACTCTTAAAGTTATTCAGCACGCCCGAAACGAAGCACACCGTTTTGCCATCAACTTCCACCGGGACCAGCGCTCGCGTAACTTTCTCGGGACAGAATTGACCCAAATACCTGGTGTAGGCGAAAAAACCGCTCAAAAACTATTAGCTCACTTTGGTTCGGTCAAAAAGGTCAAGGCCGCTTCCGTAACGGACCTGGCCGAGGTGGTGAGCATGTCAGCCGCTAAAAAGGTAAGGAATCATTTTGACAAGACTTAAAGAATGTTTCATTCAATAACCTGCTACAAAAAGAAAGTCTCTGTAAATATCACCTCATCCCGTTTTAGGTTTACCCGGCCGTCAGGACAAGACTTCATAATATGCTTCATAACATCCTGCTTGCTGAATGTCATTCGGTAAGGGAACAGCAAGTTTTTATCTTGTGAAAAACACAGGTCTCCTTCTGATTGGGTGTTTTCTAGGTACATAAGAAAGAAATGGTCCGCCATCATGCTTATAAAGGAAGGGCACAAGTCCAGCGCTAATAACTCTTCCCAGGTATAACTAGATTGATCTCGATGTGGAACAAAAATTTCTGATAGTTTGATTCTCATCTTAGGTGACTTAGAAAGGGAGCGTGCGTTATCTTACGAGGATTTCAATAACGCCGCTCCATAACTGATTATGAAAAACCTATTGCTATAAGCAAAACGATTCCGTTAGCTATTGCCAGGGTAATTCCCTCACTCTTTGCCCAACCACAAAACCTAAGTCCGTCCCGGCATCCGAATCCGAAACGAAATGAACGCCCAGAGGAACCCGGCTGTAAGCATTTTCCAGCGCCATTTCTCTAAAAGAGGAAAAGGTTCGGGGCATCCCCCTGAATTCAGTCCGGCCTTCATGGCTCCGATCCGTAAAAGTATATTCATTGCCGAATACTTCGCTCAGCACCACAGAAGCCGCTGCAGAAAACGTAGCATGCCCGGAGGGGTAAGTCGGAAAATTCGGCGTATAAAAACCGCCCGAACCGTCGGGGCACATGACGGTATTCCAGTCCTCATCCCCCTGAAACTCGCGGATATAGTCTATAGGACGCAGGCAGTTATACCTATATTTTTCACTCCAGCACCTAATACCGGCGTCCGATAAAGCCATCCCAAGTTTGGCGTAGGCCACCACCGTTTCCAAAAGGTCCAGCCGTTCGATTCCTATGATCTGATTCGTAATACTTACCCATCGACCGGCCGGGCTAAACGTCAGTATTGGACAGTCGTCGCTCCAAAATTCTGCGATCCAAAGATCCTCCTGCCGGCCACCGGCTTTAATCTCGTTTACCAACACCCGGGTTTGCATCGCCTCTTCATACAATTGGGAACCAGGATTGGTGTTAAAGGCCGGGGGCGGCGAAACCTGGTCCGTTTCAAGCGCCGCAAATGTCCTTACCTTCCCCCAATGTGGAAGTAAGGCCGGTAAAAAATCCGGGTAAGTCGGTTTCCAGAATTCCACGCCGGTTTGGGGTTGATAATTCGGATCGGTGTTCTTTAAATAGGCTTCGTGGCCCCACTCATCTTCGGTTGACCACTCGTAAATCGTCTCTGCTACATACTGCCCGTAGGTGGCTGAACGCTGGTACACATCCGGTGAAACAGAAGACTGCAATTTGGACCGCAAGGCATGACTGACATCCAGCATCCTGAATTGCTGCTCGGCCGGCGCTACCGGAAAAAACAACTCAAAGGCTTTTTCATAAGCGGCATTGGCAGCCACTTCCCAGTCATACTCCAGGCCGTATTCTACCCGATTCAAATGCAAGCCCGGAAAATGCCCGGAAAAACTGCGGTATTTTCCGCCACTTCCCTGAACAACTGCTTCGTAGGCAATTAAATTGATGTAAGCATGATTACGGGCCGACACCGGCGGACGATAGCCGGGGCTATACCGCTCTAAATCCAAAAATAATTGGTTCCAGGTCAAAGGAACACTGTGAGAATAATCAGATGCAGGACTGCTCTGAACAATGACGACTTCATCCTTCTGACAGGAACTGATCAATAACAGAAGTGCCACAAAGGGTAATACAATTTTTTGCATGGAATTGATAATTTGAAGTTAAAAAATAAAGGGGGGGGATAAATAAATATTGTTAGCGGTTAAGGGCAAGACTGATCAGGCAATGTCTCGTAAATGAGCTTGACCCTGGCATGTTCTTCTTTGCCTTTCTCCTTATATATCTTTTCGAAGAAAGCCATTTTACGTAGTTCAAGTTCCTGCAGTTCCTGCTTCAGAGCCGTAATTTGCTGCGTCATTTCCTGATCCAGCTGCTCTGTTTGATCCAGTGTTGATTTTAGCTCCTGGTCCAGGTCATTATAAGATTGGAACATTCGGATTAGGTTGGCATTCCTGACTTTTAGCATATTCGCTTTTTCTTCTGCAGGAATATCGGAAGGGAGTTTTTCTGTTAACAATTGGTTGACCTCATCCCACTGGCCGGTGATACTGTCTTTAATGGCGTGTAGTCTGCATTGGAGGACGGTTTCCTGTTGGTGCAGCGCCTGCATCGCCTCTGTTTGATCTGAAGAAGAACTACAGGCGGCCAGCCCAATCGCTGCAAGCGAAAGAACAATAAATATTGGCTTCATTAACTTGGTTTTATAAGGCAGCCAACAAGTCGGACAAAATGGTCTGATTTGTTGGCAAAAAAATATTAGCGCTTTAAAAAAGCCAGGCCCTGGTGCAGTTCATTTGCCAGATCCTGCACAGTAGTGCTTTGCAGCATCTCCTTCAATTCATCCCGAATGGTTTTGAATTGAAAATGCATTGGGCAGGGTTTTTTCTCGTTACAATGCTTCAGCCCCAATGCACACCCTCTGTAGACTTTATCTCCATCTATTGCTTTTACAATGTCACTCAAATGAACCTGGGACAATTTGTCTTTAGGGATTTCATACCCTCCGGTCGGCCCCTTGACAGACTGGATAATTCCATCCCGTGCCAAAAGCTGTAAAATCTTTGCGGTAAAGGCTACCGGCGAGTCAATAGCTGTTGCAACTTCTTTCAGGCTGCTTCGCTCACCCCTTTCTGACAAACGTGCCAGATGAATACTTGCTCGGATACCATACTCGCAGGCTTTGGAAAACATAAATACCTTTTTTACAAAAATAAGGTGATTTTTTATATCGGACAAGTTTGTCCGTGTTTTACATTAAATTTTTATATGTGAAGTCCCAAAGGATTACTTTCAGGAAGTATTTTTTAGAAAAACTTCGTTTTTCTAAAAAATACTTCCTGAAAGTAAAATCACAGGTCCTCAATTGCCTACTGCCAGGGCAAAGTGATCACCCTTTGTCCGACCACGAAGCCCAAATCAAGGCCTGCATCTGAGTCAGAAGCAAAATGGACACCAAGCGGAATCCGGCTATAGGCATTTTCCAAAGCCATTTCTCTGAAGGAAGAAAAGGTCCGGGGAGTACCTCTAAATTCTGTTCGGCCCTCATGGCTGCGATCCGTAAAAGTATATTCCCTGCCAAATAGTTCGCTCAATACAACCGAAGTCGCTGCTCCGAAGCTAGCATGTCCGGAAGGATAGGCCGGAAAATTAGGGGTATAATAGCCTCCTGAGCCATCGGGGCACATGACGGTATTCCAGTCCTCATCGTCCTGAAACTCCCGGATATAATCAATAGGGCGGAGATAATTATATCTATATTTTTCACGCCAGCATTTGATCCCGGCATCCGACAAAGCCATTCCGACCTTAGCATAAGCCACCACTGTTTCTAATAGATTCAGCCGTTCGATCCCTATAAGCTGATTGGTGACACTCACCCATCGGCCGGCCGGGGTAAAAGTCAGTATGGGGCAATCGTCGCTCCAGAATTCTGCGATCCACAGATCCTCTTGTCGACCACCGGCTTTAATTTCATTCACCAAAACGCGAACTTGCATGGCCTCCTCATATAATTGCGAGCCTGCGTTGGTGTTAAAGGACGGCGGCGGCGGAACCTGATCCGATTCAAGGGCTGCAAAGGTCCGCACCTTTCCCCAGTGAGGAAGTAATGCCGGCAGAAAATCAGGATAGGTCGGCTCCCAGAATTCCGGCCCGGATTGGGGTTGGAAATTCGGGTCGGTATTCTTCAAATACGCTTCGTGCCCCCACTCATCCAATGTTGACCACTCGTAAATGGTCTCTGCCACATACTGCCCGTAGGCTGCTGAACGCTGGTATACATCCGGTGAAACAGAAGCCTGCAATTTGGAACGCAAGGCATTGCCGATGTCCAGCATCCTGAATTGCTGTTCGGCCGGCGCTACCGGAAAAAATAGCTCGAAGGCTTTTTCGTAGGCGGCATTTACAGCTACTTCCCAGTCATATTCCAGGCCATATTCTACCTGATTCAAACTCAAACCCGGAAAATACCCTGAAAAACTGCGATATTTCCCGCCACTTCCCTGAACAACAGCTTCGTAAGCAATTAAATTGATATAACCGTGATTACGGGCCGATACCGGTGGTCGATATCCTGGACTAAATCGTTCCAACTCTAAAAACAATTGGTTCCAGGTCAGGGGAACACTGTGAGCATAGTCAGAGGCCGGATTGCTTTGAATAACAACAACTTCGTCCTTCTGGCAAGAGTTAAAAAATAAAATAAACATCAAAAAGGGTAAAACAACTTTTTTCATGGAATGATAATTTGAAGTTAAATAAATGGGGGGAGGATTGATATACGTATGGGCTGTTTCATTTACCTCAGGCGGATGAGACAGCCCTCAGATGTTTAATCGCAAGACGCTTCCAGCATGGTCTCATAAACAGACTTGATTTTGGCATGCTCTTCTTCACCTTTCTCCTTATAAATTTGCTCGAAAACTACCATTTTACGAATTTCAAGGACCTCTAATTCCTGCTTTAAGGCTGTAATTTGCCGGGTTAAGTCCAGGTCCATATTTTCGGTAAATTCCAGAGTGGATTTAAGTTCCTGATCCAGGCCTTCATATGATTGAAACATACGGATAAGATTAGCATTCCTTACCTTAAGCATATTGGCTTTTTCTTTAGCGGGCATATCGGGAGGAAGTTTCTCGTCTAGCATCTGATTAACCTGATCCCATTGGCCTGAGATGCTGTCCCTTATGCCACTTAGCCTACAGTTGAGTAAAAGTTCTTGTTGAGAGAGTTCTGCTAAAGCTTTTGTTTCGTCCATTGGTTGGCTACAGGCACTCACTCCTACTACAAGAAGTGAAAGAAAATAGAAAATTGACTTCATCAAGATGTTTTTAGAGTACGTAAGGTATAGGCTTGCTTTCGGCTGCTGCCGTAAACAAACACATAATTAAACTTGTCCGCTTTTTTATGTAAAAAATCAGTGAACTAAAAACACAACTCCTAATACAACGACCTGGCAGGGCCCCCACTGTTGTACATTGGAGCATACTATTGAGTAAGGTTATAGACTGCGTTAGGCTAAAAATACACCAGTAAGGCTTTTATCTACAATACTTAAAGCCTGGGCGCATTTTCCTCCTTCTCTCTATCCCTTCCTCAAATTCTCTTAAAGTAGATCAGGTGCTTTTAATTCAGAATCTTATACCACTACTAGAGCTTTCTACGAAATGAATATTTTCGCTGAGCGCCAAAAGTTGTAAAAGTTTTGTTATATAGTATCGAGAGGTCAAATTGAGTTTCCAAAAATATCAGATTGTTTCTTTTTCTATGAAAAATGTGCCGATGATCATCCGCCAAATTCCATGTTTACAAGCTGTGGAAACCTTAAATATAATTTTTGCAAATATAAAGTGATTTTTTTTGCCGCGAAAGGCCTCCCTTAATTTTTAATAAATTTTATTTTCAAATGGCGTCTTTTCATAAACTTTTCCCTATATTTTTTTTCGAAACATAAACACTACTTTATGAACTACACTTTACACCAATTGCGAATTTTCGTAAAAGTATGTGAAGTTCAAAGCATTACGAAGGCTTCCGAGGCGCTCTTTCTAACTCAGCCAGCTGTCTCCATCCAGCTAAAAAAGCTTCAGGATGAATTCGAAATCCCCTTAACGGAAGTGATAGGAAGGCAATTATACGTCACGGATTTTGGGAAACAAATATGGCAGCTTGCAGTGGATATTTTAGAAAAAGTAGATAAAATTGAAGCGGCTACCGATCAATACAAAGGCATCCTGACCGGCCACCTCAAAATCGCCTCGGCTTCTACCGGCAAGTATGTCATCCCCTATTTCCTGACCGACTTCTTGCGTACCTATCCAGGGGTAACGATCTCTATTGATGTGACCAATAAAACGAAGGTGGTGGAAAGCTTGCAGGAAAACTCCATTGATTTTGCCATGGTTTCAGTGGTTCCTAAAAATCTCTCCTTAGAATGTGTCCCCCTGATCAAAAATGAACTTCATCTGGTCGCTGCTACCAACTATCCCAACCTTCCCAAAAGGATGTCTGCCAAAAAGCTTGGCGAGCATACCCTCATTTTCCGCGAAGAGGGCTCTGCTACCCGGGCGGCTATGAAGACCTTCCTCAACCAAAACCAGGTTCAGGTAAGAAGGTCCATGCAACTGACCTCCAATGAAGCGGTCAAGCAAGCCGTTCGGGCCGGCCTGGGCCTGTCCATCATGCCTCTGATCGGTATCCGAAGCGAACTGCTGCTCGACAATTTGAAAATTGTACCCATGAAAAAACTGCCCATCATCACACAATGGAATCTCGCTTATGGAGTGGGAAAAAAATTATCTCCGGCCGGAAAGGCATTGATAGATTATATTCAAGAGCATAAAGAAGCAATTAGTAAAGTCCATTTTGAGTGAACATGAGTCATCTTACCTTAGAGGGGCCAAATAAAGGTAGTTTTGAAAAGAGGATGTAGAAAAAACGACTATTCAACTAAACTTTGATTTTCAATTAGTTGTCCGTTGTTCGTTGTCCGTTTAATC
>JAUIKE010000279.1 GCA_030430845.1 Bacteroidia bacterium
TTGCACGATACTTTGGAAGGTATTATTCCCTGGATTATCTCCGGGAATTGACACACATGGGCAGGCAAGGCGTATCGTTGCTGGGTATCAGTGATGCGGCCGAGAAGATCGGTTTGCAATCACTCGCTGTTAAGACAACATTTGACCGCCTTGCGAAGGATATTCCTTTGCCCTGCATCGCACACTGGAAGCAAAATCATTTCGTGGTGGTCATCCGGGCCAACCGCAATTATGTCTGGATCGCCGATCCTTCACACGGCAAAGTCAGACTGTCCCGCGAAGAATTTCTCGAAAATTGGAGCAGCGATATCGAAAACGGTAATCCCGTAGGCGTACTGCTCTTGTTGGAAACAACCCCCGAGTTTTTTGAAAGAGACGGAGAAAAAGTCAATAAGTCTGGTTTTGGTTATGTGTTGTCCTACTTCGGGCGCTATAAAGCCCTGATTACACAATTGATCATCGGCTTGTTCCTGGGGAGTATTCTTCAACTGGCTTTTCCTTTCCTCATAAAGGCCCTGATCGATGTGGGGGTCAATACCGTTGATGTCAACTTCATCTTTTTGATTCTGACGGCCCAGTTGGTACTCTTCCTTACTCAAACAGCCGTGGAGCATTTCCGGGGCTGGATCTTGCTACACGTCGGTATTCGCGTCAATATTTCCTTAATATCCGACTTCCTGATCAAATTGACCAAACTACCGATCCGCTTTTTCGATAGTAAAATGACGGGGGATCTCATGCAACGCATCTACGACCATGAGCGGGTGCAGCGCTTTTTGAGCTCTACGAGTCTGTTTTCCTTCTTTTCTATGTTCAACTTCTTCGTTTTTGCGGCCGTCCTGCTGGTGTGGGACCTGACCGTATTCCTGATCTTTATGGCGGGCACGATGGTAAACGTCGCCTGGATCCTGTTTTTTATGAGAAAAAGAAGAGAACTGGATTATAAGCGGTTTGATCAATCGGCCGAAAACCAAGGAAACCTGATCGAGTTGATCAACGGTATGCAGGAGATCAAATTGCACAATGCCGAAAAGCAAAAAAGATGGGCCTGGGAACGCATTCAGTCTCGCTTGTTCCGTACCAGTATCAGCTCATTGCGACTGGAACAATTGCAGCGCTCAGGTGCTAACTTCATAAACGAAACCAAGAACTTACTCATTATTTTCATCGTGGCCAAGGCCGTGATCGAACAAGATATGACCCTGGGGATGCTGGTGGCTATCCAGTATATTGTCGGACAGATGAATTCACCCATTAATCAGTTTGTGAACTTCGTTCGCTCCATGCAGGAAGCCAAGATCAGCCTGGAAAGAATGAACGAGATTCACATGCGCGACGACGAGGAGAATGTAGAAGATAAAGTGACCTTCTTACCTGAGCTAGGTAATATTTCTCTGGAGAATGTATTTTTCCAGTACGACGGTCCGCACTCGCCCATGGTATTAAGGAATGTGGGCTTGAATATACGCAAGGGAAAAACCACGGCGATTGTAGGCTCCAGTGGAAGCGGTAAGACCACTTTGCTCAAATTGTTGCTGAATTTTTACTCACCTACCGAAGGCGCTATTCGGATTGGCGACATCAATCTGGCCAATATGCACAATCGCCTTTGGAGAGATAAGTGTGGGGTGGTGATGCAGGAAGGATTTATCTTTTTTGATTCCATCGCCCGGAACATTGCGCTGGGAGAGGAAATCATCGATAAGGCCAAGCTGCTGAAAGCAGTCAAAGTAGCCAATATCCAGAACTTTATAGAATCCCTCCCATTAGGGTACAATACGAAGATAGGGCATGAAGGGCTGGGACTCAGTCAGGGGCAGAAGCAGCGGTTACTGATCGCCAGGGCTGTGTACAAAAATCCGGAATATATCTTCTTTGATGAGGCCACTGCTGCTTTGGATGCCTTTAACGAAATGCTCATTATGGAAAACCTAGAAGAATTTTTCCGGGGTAAAACGGTGGTAATCGTAGCTCACAGATTGAGTACCGTTATGAATGCCGATAACATTATTGTTTTGGAAAGAGGAGAAATCGTTGAGCAAGGTACCCACGAAGAATTGACTTATGCACGCGGAGCGTATTATCAGTTGGTGAGGAATCAGCTGGAATTAGGGGCGTAAAAATATTTGACTTTGAGAAACAATCCTGAAGACATAGAGATCAGAAGTGAGGAAGTACAGGAAATACTGGGTACTCCTCCCGGATGGATGGCCCGCTGGGGCACCACACTGGCTTTTATCACCTTCATTGCCCTGGCCTGGGGCGCATACTGGATCAAATATCCGGATATTGTTGAATCCGATATTACCATAACGACGGAAGATCCGCCGCAGACGGTCTACAGCCCGGACGGAGGTGTTAAGATTTCTGATATCCTGGTGGCTAATAATGACAGTGTCGGCAGGGGAGAGGTACTGCTGGTTTTTGACAGTCGGGATAATGCCTACTATAATGATGTGATGATCTTGTCGGATCAGCTGGTGCATTTTGATGCCGTCTTAGATTCGGCTCTGCTCAACTTCAACATGCAGAATGATTTGCGCCTGGGTAACGGCGAACTTTCCAGAGCCTTTTATGATTTTCAAAAAAGCCAGATTGACTATAGTCTGAGTCTTCAGCCCATGGCTTCGCCCCGGCAAACCGAAAGTCGGATCGCTCAGCTTCGTGAAAGCATTGCAGCTGAAGAAGCCCTCAAATTGAAGCTGGCCAAAGAAATAGACTATGCCTACCGCAAATTAAGCCGGGACGAAAAACGATACGAAGAGCAAAAGATCTCTTATGATGTGCTGCGCAACTCGAAGGTGAGCCTGACTTCCCTTGAGCGGTCGATGCAAGGAGCTATTTCGAATATAAAAGGAATGGAGTTCATGATCAGTGCCATCCAAAGAGAGCGCTCTGACGAACGGCAGGATATCTCTTCGCTTCAGAGGGAAGCAGCCCTCGATATGCGCGAAAAATTCAGCCAGCTTAAAAAGACCGTCGAAGATTGGCGAACCAATAATCTGGTGATCGCTCCAGTCAATGGTACGGTTATGTACTCGCAGGATAATCTCCGGGAACAGGCCTTTATATCGAGGCGAAGCCCGATTTTTATTGTAGTTCCTCCCGATAGTACAGAAACCATCGGTAAGATTAACTTAAAAATTGACGGGTCAGGTAAGGTGCGGCCCGGGCAACGAGTGGTTGTCAAATTAAACAGCTATCCTTTCCCTGAATTCGGAGCGATGGTAGGCCATGTAAAATGGAAAGCACGTGTACCCATTGGGGAAGAAATACCCATTGAGGTGACCTTCCCGGACGGCCTGGTAACCAATTCCGGTGAAAAAATAGAGACTTCCCGGCCTCTGCAAGGAAAAGCGGAGATCATTACCGAGAATAAAAGTCTGATAGATTGGGTGATACAAGGATTTAGGAGTAACCGATTTAGATAAAAAAAAGCGACCGGGATTCCCGGTCGCTTTTTTTATCTAAATCGGAAAAGATTATAAATGTATGACCTCTCCGTAAGCTGCTGCTGCTGCTTCCATCACCGCTTCACTCATAGTTGGGTGAGGGTGAACGGTCTTAATGATCTCATGTCCGGTAGTTTCGAGCTTGCGGGCCGCCACTACTTCAGCGATCATTTCTGTGACATTGGAGCCGATCATATGAGCGCCCAGGAACTCTCCATACTTGGCGTCGAAGATTACTTTCACGAAGCCGCTTTTATCGCCTGAGGCACTGGCTTTTCCAGAAGCGGAGAAAGGAAATTTTCCTACTTTAATCTCATAGCCGGCATCTTTAGCAGCCTGTTCGGTATAACCGACAGAGGCAACTTCCGGTACGCAATAGGTACAAGAAGGAATGTTGTCGTAATCCAGTGGATGAGGATTTTGTCCGGCCATTTTTTCTACACAAATGATGCCTTCTGCACTGGCTACGTGTGCCAGGGCCGGCCCGGGAACGATGTCTCCAATAGCGTAGATGCCCGGAACATTAGTTTTGTAGAATTCATCTACTTTGATCAGGCCGTTCTTTTCAGTTTCAACCCCCAGTACTTCCAATCCGACATCTTCTGTGTTAGGTGCTACACCAACTGCGGAAAGTACCACATCGCATTTGATCTCCTCAGTAGTACCTTTTTTGCGGTCCTTAACCGTGACGGTACATCCGCGACCTTTCGTGTCAACAGATTCGACGGAAGTATTGCCCAACACCTTGATGCCTTTCTTTTTGTAGATCTTATTTAATTCTTTGGATACGTCCGCGTCTTCGCGAGGTACCAGTCCTTGCTCCAGGAATTCAACGATCGTCACCTCTGTTCCGATGGAGCTATAGAAGTATGCAAATTCAACTCCGATGGCACCGGCACCAATGACAACCATACGCTTGGGTTGTTTGTCGAGAGACATAGCCTTGCGATATTCAATCACTTTTTTTCCATCGATGGGCACATTCGGAAGAGCTTTGGCCCGGCCTCCGGTAGCAACGATAATATTTTCAGCTGCATATTCCTTTACATTTCCATCTGCATCTGTAACAGAGACCTTCTTTCCTCTTAATAATCTACCGTGACCACTGAGTACATCGATCTTATTTTTTCTAAAAAGGAAATTGATCCCTTTGCTCATGCCCTCGGCTACACCTCTGCTGCGCTTGATCATAGCTCCAAAGTCCGCCTCGCTACCTTCAACTTTAATACCATAGTCTTCAGCATGAGAAATATATTCAAAAACCTGGGCGCTTTTCAGCAAGGCTTTGGTAGGGATACAACCCCAGTTTAGGCAAATACCACCTATGGACTCTTTTTCAACTACCGCCACTTTCATACCTAACTGAGATGCACGAATGGCCGCCACATAACCTCCGGGGCCACTACCAATAACAATCAAATCGTACTGCATAAATATGGTTTTACGTTTTATTTAATTGGTTCATAGTACTTTTTAAACAACTTCAATGAACATTCTACCGCCGACGGCGGTAGAATGTTCATTATATATTTTTTAGGCTGCCGACGGCAGCCTAAAAAATATATAATGATCAAAAAATCGCTCAAAGATAGTTATTGCTGGATAAAAATAAAAAAACCCCGCCGCTTGATAGCTGGCGGAGCTCACCTAACTTACTGATACTGATATATCGTAACTAGAAACGAAATATTTCGCTTTAGTGATTAATCGGTCGATTGGAAAAAGATTTAAGATAAATAAGGATGAATTGCTGGTTGACTGGACTGATCATTACGCTGCCGGAAAATAGAAGAGTGAATGATAAAAACTCTAATTTCCGGCTTCTCTTTCACTTAGCAGCAATTTGAATTACGTTCCTTTTTTACTGTGTGTAAAGGTAGAAAGAATCAGTCAGCTTCACAAGGGGCTTCAAGAGTTTTATAAAAAAAAAGTATCAACTTTTTGGTTAATAATTTGAAGCACAGTATTTTATAGATAACAGTTATTGGTATTTATGAAATATTGTCAGATTTTAAGTTTCGGGCTCTTCAGATAGGGTGACCAGCAAAGTGTTGGTGTCAGCGCTTTCAATTCTGTCAATCTTTACGAAAAAGCCTGGCTGAACTTCCAGGAATTCAGCTAACTTGAAATCGGCTGCTCTTTCAGCTATGGCCTGTGCCCAGGAGGAATAGCTGAAAAATTGGGGCCCCAGACTGCCAAGTTTCTGGAAGGAGTTGATGGATTGTGCTATCCAGTATTCTGTGTTTTTTGTGTCGATCGTATCCTTGTCCGCAGCTATTTCAAATTGGAACTGTTGTTTGATGTAATCACAACCCGACTGAAAGATTGTCAGTTCCATGCCGTCGGCAAAGCTAACATGTTCGATCCCTTCCTTTTGCTTGATCCGAAACTGATGCTTGATTACTTCGTCCATTTCCTCATTAAAGATGGCCTCCGGGCGGCCATAGCGACAATTCTCAAAGTTGCCTTGCTCAGTATTATTTTGACAAGAAAAAAACAAAGTTCCCAAAACTAGGAGATAGATGCAGTTTTTCATATATGGATTTCGGTTTGTTGAACACAAAAGTTAAACAAAGTTGGGAAAAAAGGCGTTTACGTTGAGGTTTTTCTATCAAATATTAAAAAAAATCTAAAGAAGTATTATGAGTCAATCAAAAATTGGGGGCCAAATAAATGGAAGCAAAAACGGTCATGGGAACGGACACTGGCAAATCGACGCGGATTTGTTAGGGGAACTGCATGCTGCGACTTCAGTTGAAACCCCTTTGAAAGAAGGAGCTTTCGATCTCAGTGATGAAGAAAAAATGGATAGGATTGCCTCTCATTTTGAATCTATAATGGATATTTTAGGTTTGGATCTGACAGACGATTCGCTTCGAGGTACCCCTAAAAGAGTCGCTAAGATGTTTGTCAAAGAAATTTTTTACGGACTGGACCCCAAAAACAAGCCGGCGGTTTCACTATTCGAAAACAAATTCGGCTATCGCCAGATGCTGATTGAAAAGAAAATCAGAGTGCAATCATTTTGCGAACATCATTTTCTGCCTATTTATGGTTTTGCCACCGTGGCATATATTCCCAATGGAAAAGTGATTGGCTTATCCAAACTGAACCGGATTGTAGATTATTACGCTCGGCGCCCTCAAGTACAGGAACGTCTTACCGAGCAGATTGCCGATGAACTCCAGCGTACTTTACAAACCAAAGATGTAGCCGTATACATGGATGCTAAGCATATGTGCGTACAGGCCAGAGGCATCGAGCATCAACACAGCAGTACGGTCACATCTTCTTACAACGGTCGTTTTCTGAATGAAAGTGTACGCTCTGAGTTCTTAAAGGCAATCGATTAATTTTGATTCAAAGCATTAGTAAACAACAATGGAAATTTTAACAAATAAAAAGGTACTCATTGTGGGTGCTACTGGAGGAATCGGTTCTGAAACCACCAAATTGATCAAGAAAAACCAGGCTGAAGTCTTTATTACCGGAAAGGACCCCAATATCCTGCAGAAGGTCGCTCAGGGAAATAATATCCCCGAGGATCATGTTTTTCAAATGGATATCACTCAGGCTACAGAAGTAGAAAAAGTAGCCGCCCAAATTCACAATCAGATTGGACAATTGGATGTGGTAGTGAACGCTGCCGGTATTGGCATCATCAAGCCTTTGGAACAACTGGAAGTGGAAGATTTTGACCGCTCTGTGGATGTGAACTTAAAAGGAGCCTTCTACCTATTTAAGTATTTTCTACCCCCCATGAAGAATGCGAAAAGAGGTTTGTTTATAAATATTCCGGGCGTCTTGGGCAAAACACCCATGTCCGGAGCCTCCGCCTATGGAGCCTCTAAATTTGGCTTGAACGGCCTGACGAAGTCCATCCGGGAAGAATTGCGCAGAACAGAGGTGCGGATCACGAATTTATATCTTGGCGGGGTGGATTCTCCTTTCTGGGACGATATCGATATGCGGGTGAATAGGGATAAGTTTATTTCGGCTAAGGAAGCTGCCAGGGCCGTCTGGTTTTTATGCCAGCAACCGTCCTCCGGAGTCGTTTCTGAGATGGTTGTGCAGCCATTTAATCATCAGGCTATATAACAGTATAAATATGAGTTCTCCCGAATTTCGAGGCAATTTATAAAGTCTTGATTTTCAATTATTTGGCTTTTGTTGTTCGCTGTTCGTTATTCGTTGTCCGCGACTAAACGAACAACGAACAACGGATTGAAAACCAAGCTTTACTTGAATGGTCATTTTTCTAAATCCTTTTTTAAAAAGTAGGGGATGACTCCTGTTTCTTATGGTCTTATTTTACTACTTCCCTTCAATATCTGATAGGCCTTCAAAAAATCCGGGATTCCATAACCCAACTCATTATCCGGATTGTCATACTGATGAGCGCTTTCTTTGATCGCCTCCATAATCTCTTTGTTCGACTTGCTGG
>JAUIKE010000280.1 GCA_030430845.1 Bacteroidia bacterium
TGAGGTGAGCCACTCGTTTTTTTGATCTGTCAAAGAACTTTGTTTTATCCCTTGGGATAAAGGCTTTTTTTGTGTCTAGCAGTTAAAAAAAGTGTCAACTACTTTTATCAGCATGTGAAACATGCCTATTTAATTATCAAAAACAAAGTTTTTGATAATTAAATACCTCCCAAAGAAATATTATTGGCTGACGAAAAAGGCCATAGGACTTTTGAGACAGCCCCATATACCCCAATTACTCTATACTAAAGACTGCATCATCAATCCCTTTGTTGATTTCTATGGCCTCAACATTCGTTTTTAAGGGAATTGGTAACATTCCGGAAATAGTAATGGAGTGAGGGAATTGAATACCTTCAACTTCTTTATACGCAGCAAAATCCGTTGTATTGGTAATGGTTTGTCCCATCGCCTCAACTGTTTGGACAGAGCGGAGCTTCAGATAGGATTGAGCATCGAAATAGTCCGTGATCTTGCTCCCATCTTTGCGTGTCACCACAACTTCATAGGCTTTTTTCCCCTCCACATTATCCAGGCCTTTCAATTCTACGGATACTCCCATCTTATCGTAACTCAATTCAGGGAAAGGCAAGGCTTGTAATTTCATAGCTTCTGCCTGCTTGCCGTCCAGAGGTTGCTTTGCTCCCATTTGAATGACCACTCCTTTTTTGCCATCAAAAATCTGCTGAGCCAGGACGGTACCGGCCATTGCAGTAGAAACGGCCATCTTACCATTTTTCTGCTGATTGGTGATACTGAGGGGCTGGCCTTGAATCTCTCCGGTCATTTTTATGGTTAAGTCATTGACAGTGGCCAGTTTGTCGCCTCCCCCCAAAGCTTTGATGTACCGTGCAATGACGCCTTTGCCATCCAGCCCTGTAGGCAAGGCCGCCGTCACAGGCTGCAATTTTGTGCCGTACACATCGTAGAAATCGACCTGACCATCGGAATCGAACTGTTTGAGCGATTCTACTACATCGTCTTTATTCCCAACGACCACGATAAAAGCATTTTCAGGACGGATGTATTTTTGGGCAGTTTCTTTTAGGTCTTTGGCTGATATTTTTTCCAGTCTCTGCAGATAGTTGGTATAATAATCTTCCGGCATTTTATAGCGGATGGTATTCAAGGCGTAGTTTGCCAAAGATTGAGGACTCTCCAGGCTTCGAATAAAGCTCCCGGCTAATTTAGCTTTTGTATCTTTCAGGACCTTTGCATCGATTTCGGAAGTTCGTATCCGGTCCAACTCATACATAAACTGAGTCAGAGCACTATCGGTTACTTCATTGCGGACACTAGCCGAAGCGGCAAAATATCCTACATGAGGGTCTCTGGATAAGGTCGAATAAGCCCCATAAGTGTAGCCTTTATCTTCCCGCAAATTCTGGAATAAGCGACTGGTAGCTCCACCGCCTAAAATCCGATTGACTAAGTTTGCTTTCATATCATCGGAACTTCCGGGCTTCAACTGAACCGGATAGGTAATATTGATGACGGATTGAACGGCCCCGGTTTTGTTAACAAAGGCGACTTCCGTTTCTTTGGGAGCCTGAGGCATCTCAAAACGTTCTTTAAACATATCTCTACGTTGCCAGGAAGCGAAATACTCATCGGCTATATCTTTTGCTTCTTTTAGGGTAATATCCCCAACGATGACCAGATAAGATAAATTGGGAAGGAAATACCGATTATAATACTCTTTACACATGTCGAGTGTGACATTTTCGATACTGGCCTCGGTTGTTAACTCACCATATGGGTGGTTTTTTCCATACCTTAAAACGGTCGCGACATTACTGGCGATCTGATCAGGATTTTCTTTGTTCAGGGCCAGGTTAGAGAGTGTTTGCCTTTTAATTTTTTCAAATTCCTGTTCCGGAAAAGAGGGATTAAAGAGTACATCAGTCATCAAATCCAGGATGGTTTCCTTATGCTTTGATAAGGAGGAAGCAAAAACACCGTTAGAACTCGTGGACAAAGAGGCGCCGATAAAATCTACTGTTTCATCGATCTCAGCTTTCGTTCGATTGGTCGTACCGGTTTTGAGTAATTGCCCTGCCAGACTTGATTTACCCGCTGCTCCCTTTTCCTGGATCAGCGGCACATCAACGAATAACTGGAAAGACACCCTGGGGAGCTTGTGATTTTCGACAACGATTACCTTTAAGCCATTATCCAGTTTAAATTGATTGGTTTCTCCTAATTTCACCTTAGGTGCCGGACCGGGTTTGGGAGGATTTTTTCTAAAGTCTTCCTGGGCAGGAAGAATGGTGATACAGAAACTTGCTATCAGAAATAATATGATCTTTTTCATTTTTTGTTTTTATATATCAAAAGACTAAAAATGTTTCCAGTTTATCGTATGCTGTTTATGGTTTAGCCGCCATTGGCAAATAGTGCAATACGACACGATTATCTTTATGAAAATATTTTTTAGCGGCATTACGGATATCTTCTCGGCTTACTTTCATAAAGCGATCCAACTCGCTATTGATCAAATTAGCATCTCCAAAATACATTTCATAGTTGGCCATACTTTCTGCAATACCCTCAACGGTAGAATTGCTGTTAATGAAGTTGGATTCGATCTGGTTCCGCAGCTTTTGATACTCTTCTTCACTAATCAGATTCTTCTGCACTTTTTCGATTTCATCATTAATGGCAGTTTCAAGCGCCATAGGATCTACTCCTACATTAGCAATTCCAAAAGCAATTGCCAGTCCTGGGTCTTCAGTAGGAAGAGGAATGGCTCCTGCTGCCAAAGCTTTCTGCTGTTCATCCACAAGCGCACGGTACATTCTGGAACTTTCTCCTTGGGACAACAGGGTAGATAGCATAGAAACAGCGTAATAATCTTTTGTTCCCTGTGCAGGTGTGCGATAAGCCTGAGCCACTAGTGGGAGCTGAATATTGTCGTAAATGGTATCTCTAACTTCTCCTTTTAATGGAGGCTCAATGATATCAGGGCGGTAAATCGGCTTCTTACTCTTTGGTATAGTCCCAAAATATTTTTGTATCTGGTTTTTTAGTTCCTTTTTATCAAAATCCCCTGCAATAGACAAAATAGCATTATTGGGCACATAAAAATCTTTGTAAAAATTGACGTAATCCGCTTCTTCAGCTGCGTTTAAATGCTCCATAGACCCGATAACAGACCATCGGTAGGGATGTTTGGTGAATGCTCTTTTCTGAATTTCTTCCAAAATACTGCCATAGGGTTGATTGTCTACCGATTCGCGTCTTTCCTCCTTCACGACTTCTCTTTGCGTCTCAATGCCTTTTATATCTACCTTGGCATGCAGCATTCGTTCTGACTCCAACCACAAGCCTAAGCCTATCTCATTGGAAGGAAGGGTCTCATAATAAAAGGTTCGGTCATTTGAAGTGTTAGCATTAAATGTACCGCCGGCATTCTCGATGTATTTAAAAAATTCACCTCTTTCAATATTCTCAGATCCTTCAAACAACAAATGTTCAAAGAAATGCGCAAATCCGGTTCGATCTGGTTTTTCATTCTTAGAGCCCACATGATACATGACGGAAACAGTCACTACAGGAGCCGAATTATCCTGGTGTAGGATCACCTTAAGGCCATTGTCGAGGGTATACTTCTCAAATTCGATCTCTCGCTGGGCGCTAAGACTCAAAGCTGAGACCAGTGTAAATAACAGTACGAGATTATACAATTTCATAAATCCTTGATTTTAATAAAAAATAATGCACAAAGAGTGAATATTGTTTATGAAACGCAAAAATCACAATATTTTCTTTTTCAGCTAAGGGAAGAAGGATCAACTTAAGCTAATCTTAGACAAAGCAACCTAATTTTTGGAGGAAAGTATATGGGTGAGAGGTACATTTGCAGTCCTGAAGCACATCAGAACAACAGCGAGTGTGTGATGTTAGAAAGCCTAAAAGTCGTTTCGGCTTTTAGGCTTTCGTTATACTACCTTGTCGGCACAGTAAGAACTGGCGAAGGCGTCCGGTTTGGCTTTGAACTCAAAGCCCATCCCAAGGATATAGCCCATCGCTTCTTTCAGTGCGATATTAGATTGAAAGTTAGGATCTGTGTTGATATCGGCGTGGACTTCCAAAGCGACATCGTACTTATCCAGCAGGTCACAGAGTGCATAGGCAATCTCTACCGACTTGGCTACTTCCGTAATCATCCGCTCTTTAAGGGTCATCCGCTTGGTACTGCGGTCCCTGCTGATGAACATGAATCCGCCTTTTTTCTCCCGAAGAAAAACGATCACCGTCGCAAATTCTATTACACCACCCCTAACCTGAGAATCAGATCCAATACATACTTTGAGCCTGTAACCCGCCTGTTTTTCACGGATCAAGGTTTTTTCAACGGCTGCGATTATTGGCTCTTCAATACGCTGGCCATTAAGTCTTCTCCAATTCATTATTTTGGTTTTTGTTAAAAATAGAAAAATATATGATCGAAAGGGTGAAGGCATGAAAAATTTAAAAAAAATTAATACTACATTAACAGCGTTTTATTTTTTTTATAATTGAATGAGGCTGTCTCAAAAGACCTACGGCCTTTTTCGACAGCCTCATTCAATTATTCTGTTTTGTTACTGTTAACTTTGTTCTCAACCTTGCTTAAGGAAAAATAATTCCCTGTTTGTATGAATAATCTGCTTTTTGTATACGGCACCTTAATGAATGACATTCAATCCATGATCGCCAACCATCTGAAGACCAACAGTTTCCTACTAGGAGAAGGAAAGGCGAAGGGCCTTTTGTATGACCTGGGCAGGTACCCCGGTTTTGTACACCAGCCGGAGGCCGAAACAGAAGTAATCGGTCATATCTTCCAATTAGACGATCCGGTGGATATGCTCAAAACATTGGATGAGTATGAGGGAATCACAGCTAGTTATCCGGTCGATAGCGAGTACAGAAGAGAGCTCATTCCGGTGATCCGGCAGGGTGTATCAGGCAAACATCAGGCCTCCACACAGTTTGATTCGGATCAGATCAATGTCGGACCATTGGAAGAGGAAAAGCCCAAACAAGAGAGGGTCGATTACTGTTGGTGCTACGTGTATGCCGGCAATACCAGTGGTTTAAAACTGATCGAATCAGGCAACTACTTGGAATATGTGAAGAATAATCCGAATCATCAGGGGTTTATTGATTCGGTTTGAGAAGGAGATTTTTTTGTTTTTCTTGTTTGCTGTCTGAACCGCGGATTTCCGCGGATGGAACTGATTACACCGAGATATTTTTTGCCAAAGGCAAAAAATACTTTTCCGTGGCATCCGCTGAATCCGCGGAAATCCGCGGTTCCAACAAAAAATAACCATTCTATGAAATACTTTTCCATCTTACTTCCTCTCGTATTATTTTCCAGCGCCTGTACCACCGAAGAAGGTCCGGCCTACACCAACGCCCTCATCAACGAATCCAGCCCTTATCTTTTACAGCATGCTCATAATCCGGTCGATTGGTATCCATGGAAAGAAGAAGCATTGAACAAAGCAAAAGCAGAAAACAAGTTGTTGCTTATCAGCATCGGCTATGCAGCCTGCCATTGGTGTCATGTGATGGAAGAAGAGTCTTTTCAGGATACGTCAGTAGCCAATTTGATGAACCGGTATTTTGTAAGCATTAAAGTGGACAGAGAAGAAAGGCCGGATGTGGATGATGTGTATATGACCGCCTGCCAGTTGGCCGGCGGTGGAAGTTGTGGCTGGCCCCTCAATGCCATTGCCTTGCCCGACGGGCGGCCTGTGTGGGCCGGGACTTATTTTCCGAAAAAGCAGTGGGTGGATATTCTGAAATATTTCATAGAAATAAAAGACACCGAATCAGAAAAGCTTGAAGGTTATGCCAAACGCCTAATCGACGGCATCGCCGAATCAGAAGAAATTCCTGTTCTTAAGAGCCAATCGAATCTATCAAAAGGCAATATCCGTTCCGTTACTGATACGCTTTTAAATATTATTGACTTTAAAGAAGGAGGCATTCAAAGCGACATCAAGTTTCCAATGCCTGGCGCTTTTAGCTATTTGCTGTCCTATCATCATTTTTCTAAGGATAAAAAAGCCCTCGATGCCGTATTACTAAGTCTTCAAAAAATGGCCCGGGGCGGCATTTATGATCAATTAGGCGGCGGCTTTGCCCGCTATTCCACTGATCGATATTGGCGAGTGCCGCATTTTGAGAAAATGCTGTATGACAATGGGCAATTGTTGAGTTTGTATGCACAGGCCTACCAAGTCCGTCAGGATAGTTTGTTTGAACAAGTTATTCGCCAAACCATCGACTTTGCAGAACGGGAGCTGAGCCACCCGGAAGGCGCCTTTTATTCTTCCATCAATGCGGATAGTGAAGGTGAAGAAGGCACCTTTTATATTTGGACGAGTACCGAAATCGATGATAAGTTGACAGATCCTTTGGAAAAACAATTGATCAAAGAATATTTCGGTATCACTGAAAAGGGAAACTGGGAGGAAGGGAAAAATGTACTGGCTGTACAAACCAGCATATCAAACCTCAGCGAAGCTTATAATCTTTCACCATCAGATATAAGAGAAAAATTAGACAGAGCCCAAAAGTTACTGTTTGAAGCCAGGGAAAAAAGGGTTCGCCCAAGCCTTGATGACAAAGTCCTTGCCTCATGGAATGCTTTGATGATTAAAGGATACCTGGATGCTTATCAGGCACTTAGAGAGCCTACCTACCTTCAAAGGGCCTTACAAGCCGCCACTTTTTTATCCGAAAAAATGCTAAAAACAGATGGACGACTGGATCGAAATTTTAAAAGCGGCACTTCATCGATCAATGCCTTCCTCGATGATTATGCGCTTAGTATCCGTGCCTTTCTTGCCCTTTACGAGCAAACATTCGACCTTCAATGGCTCGAAAAAGCTGGGTTGATGACGGATTATGTCTTGACCCATTTTCAGGATCCCGCTTCCGCTTTGTTTTATTATACCTCAGATGAAGATCCTCCCCTGGTGAGTCGCAAAAAAGAACTAGCTGATAATGTCATCCCTGCCTCCAACTCTGTCATGGCCCGTAATCTCTACCAACTCGGTTTGTTACAATATGATACCAGCCTGATCAAGCAGAGCGAAAACATGCTCTCCTCCATTCTTCCTCAAATGGAAGCAGCCAACGATCCTATTTATTTTGCCAACTGGGCTCAACTGTATCTGGAGCAACTAATTCCCCCATTTGAAGTAGTAGTGATCGGCCCAGACTTTGCTGTCAAAAAGGATTCATTGTTATCTCATTACCTGCCAAATACCCTTTTGCTTGGCGGGGCTGAAGAAAATGATCTTCCTTTGTTGAAGAATAAGTATCAGGAAGGAAAAACGATGATTTATGTTTGCCAAAATAAGGTATGCAAATTGCCGGTTCAGACTGTAAAAGAGGCAATTGGACAATTAAAGTAGAAGTGACGACATCTTTTATTTGATCTCCAACTCCTGATCATCAAAGATCTTCCCATTCACACAACGAACGATCCGGGCGGGAAAATTTTCCAGAATCCGGTAATCATGCGTAGCGAAGAAAACGGCCGTGTCATTAATCTTGGCCAGCTGGCGCATGAGCAGTAGAATATCATCAGAGGTTTCGGGATCAAGGTTGCCGGTTGGTTCATCCGCGATGATGAGTTGAGGGTAATTGAGCAAAGCCCGGGCAATAACAATGCGCTGCTGCTCACCACCGGAAAGCTGATGAGGCATTTTCTGGCGGCTCCCTTCAAGATCAACCTGTTTTAGAACTTCTATAATGCGTTTATGGATCTTTTCCGGAGATTTCCATTCGGTTGCTCTTAAAACGAAGGCCAGGTTTTCCTCGACACTTCTGTCAGAAAGCAGATTAAAATCC
>JAUIKE010000050.1 GCA_030430845.1 Bacteroidia bacterium
TGTAAAAACTCGTTCCTCGTTTTTACCCACCCCCGAAAATTTTGTTTAGGAGGTTGTTTTAAGAAAAAAACTTCGTTTTTTTCTTAAAACAACCTCCTAAAAGAATATTATTGGTTGGGGAAAAAGGACGAAGGACTTTTTACAAAACCCCTACCCTCCCCTTTTTACAGGGCCTCTAAGATAAAACGGGAAATACAAGCCATCCGTATTTTTTCGACAAAATAAGGTAAGCACACAGTCAATTTTTTCTTTAATTTGGTCAAAACAAAAAATCAGAGATGTCCGAACCATCTACGCATCGTACAAAAGCTCAAATCTCTCGTTCCGCCATCCAGCGATTGTATATTTCCATGCGTCACCTGTTCACCCGCGGTTCCTACAAACCGCTAGGCGTTTCAGGAGAGGCGATGATAGAATCACTACGTTTGTTGAACCCAGAGATATACGGTACTATTAATGATCCTGAAAAGGTGGAGTTGGATGGCTTGTTTTATGTATTCCAACGCTTGCCGAAAGGCATTGAAGAATGCAGGTACGTCAAACTGATCTCCAGGGAAGGTTTCGAGAATACGCAGTTCGAGCCGATCATCCCGGCCAAGCGAAGGCGAAACAGTTATCGCATTGATGAAGAGCAAATGTTCATAGAAATGACGCGAGGGAGAAGCGATATTTACGATATTCTGACCCACCTGACCTTTATGTATGTGGAATCGGAAAAAGTCAGACGCAATAGTGAGGACCATCGCGAGCAAAAGCGCCGGGAATGGAAAATGCTGGAAGAAATTGTCCGGCGCGAAGAAGAAGGCGAAGAATATAATGTTGAGGTGGCCTATACCTACCTCAGTACGCTTCTGGGAAGAACCTATGATGAAACGGTAGCAGCCTGCAAACGCTTCCACAATGATCCCAATGTCAACAGTATTTTTCACATCACTTATTGGCTGGGAAAGCTTTCGACTGAAGAAAAAGAAGAAGAAAAAGATCGGGAAATCACTTTTTCCTCCGCCCTGCGCGAAAAAATAGGACACCACATTTACGGAGAACTCTGGGCCCACAACATTAAGGACTATCTGCATGAACAGGACCTACTGAAGCGTCCGATCCACATTATCAGTGCCAATCTTCACAGTGTTATGAATTCCCTTTATGCACCTGGTGCCATAGGAAAAAAACTGAGTTATAACTCAATTGAAGAACTAGCTATTAAGCTTTCGGATGAACACAACCAGGAGTGGCGTAATAAGGTGGCAGCCTATGCCATGCGAAACGGCATGTATCAAATTGATGATACCAGCGGCACCAATATCTCCGTGCAGATCATCGATAGCAGTATGATCAAAGCGGCCGGCCTGTCCTCCGAAATTGAATGGAATGCAGCCTTTATCAAAAAAGAAAAACCGGTTATTCTGGTAATGGATTACGCTTTTGGTGAGCAAGCCTATGAAACCATGGATGAATTGCTTAAACCATATGCCAACGATATGGGCCGAACTCCTCTCAACATTCAATCCATTTCCATTATGGGAAAAGCAGGAATTCTGGAAGGAACCAAAGGAGATATTATGGTTCCTACAGCTCATGTTTTTGAAGGGACAGCCGACAATTATCCTTTTAATAATGACTTGACAAAAGCTGATTTTGAAGGAAATGGGTTATTTATATGTGAGGGGCCGATGGTAACAGTACTGGGTACCTCTCTGCAAAACAGGGACATCCTCCGTTTTTTCCTAAAATCGTCCTGGAAAGCCATTGGCCTGGAAATGGAAGGAGCTCATTATCAAAAAGCAATTCAGGCCGCCTCCAAGATCCGAAAGGGGATTAAAGAAGATGTTAGTTTGAGATACGCCTACTATGCTTCGGATAACCCTCTGATAAGCGGCAGCACGCTGGCTTCGGGCAGCCTTGGTGTGAGTGGGGTTAAGCCTACCTATCTAATTACTTTAAAGCTGCTGAATAAGATCCTTGGCAATGCTTAGTTTGCTTTTATCCAAGGAAGAAGACCCGGTAGTTGAAGAAGAATTTTGTTTCGTATTCCACTTCACCCCATTATTTCTTCGAAGCAACAATTTATCTATTAAAAAAGTAACGGCTCCTATCCCCAGGAGCAGCATCCCCCACAAACTTTCCATTGGCTGATCGACCACCATATACATTACGATCCAGGCACTGATTGCCAGATAAGCTACTTGTATCCAGGGATACCATGGCGATTTGAAGCCAGTTGTAGCTTTTTTGTACCTCAGCACAAATACTCCTATCACGGCCAGCATGGAGAATAATTGCAAGACGAAACCGCTGAATAACAAGACTTGCTGAAACGAGCCGCTTACAATTAAAAAAATACTGATTGCTGATTGAAGCCAGATGGCTCGCACCGGAATTCCGTTTCGGTTATCTCTGCCCACAAAATGCCATAAGGGATAATCATCGGCCATAGCTCGGGTAATTCGAGGACCGACCCACACCATAGCGCTGATGCTGGACACCAGCAACAAGGCAATCGTGATACTCATCCATTTTCCGCCCAGCCAGCCGAACATATGCTCAGCTACGATCTGGCCAATCTCAACTTTACCCTGCAGAGCCTGCAATGGAGCTTGCTTGAGAAAAGCCAGTTGCAATAAGATGTACAAAAAGGTAACCAACAGCGTACCGCCGATCAGGGCTTTGGGAAGATTAATTCGAGGGTGCTTGATCTCTTCTACAATGTAGGCGGCCGAGTTCCAGCCGGTAAATGCATAAGTAACATATACCAAAGCCACCGCAAATGCAGGAGTGGATACTTCCTGCATCCAGGTCCCACTGGTGTCAACAGCATTATCCCCAGAGCCTGAGAATAAGGCTACCCCCACAAAAGCAGCAATGACTACAATTTTTACTACTGTAAAAACATCCTGAAAACCACTGCTTTTTTTAATATCAAAAGAATGAACCAGCGAAATTAGGATCACAGCAAAAATGGCAAGCGGAACCGCCGGAATACTTACAAACTTTCCCAAATAAGCAGCCATACCCATCGAAGCAAGAGCGACCGGAGCGGCAAAACCGACCGTAAGAGAAACCCACCCAGACAGATAGCCCAGGAAAGGATGGATGGTTTTGGAGATGAAATGGTACTCCCCTCCCGAACGGCGAAGATGTGTCCCCAATTCAGCATAACTATAGGCTCCTAGTAAAGCAATTACTCCACCAAGAATCCAGAGCAACAGGATACTCCAGGTATTCTGAATTTCTACCAATTGAAACCCAAGCGTAGTAAATACTCCGGTACCAATCATATTGGCCACAACAATTGCTGCTGCCGTAGCCCACCCGATTTTTTTGTTGTTATATGCTGCCATGGAATCGTTTTTTACAATTCGACAGTCAAAACGTCAAATGGTCACTGTAAAGTAGTTAAAGATGTATTAAGGTGCTCCGGAACGGGTAAGAATAACTTTTTTTTAAGGAGTCTTAAAGTGAAGAGAACTGAAATGTTAAGAGATAAAGTTGCAGAAACCACTTTTGTGGTGAGGCTTTTAGGCCCTTTGTGCTTTCTGGTGTTTAATAATCACGCAAGCTTGACGCACCCTCAACAATTTCCAGTTGATATAATGCGCCAGCGCAATGGTAAGACCTCCTAACACCGTCAGCAAAACTTCTGCATTACCTTCTGCAAAACGGCTGGCAATGATCAGTACAAAACCCAAAACAACTGTTACAAGTGCCGATAAATTACGGTGTTGGTTAAAATAGCTGCCAATTAAAGACCAACTGGCTAATAGCAAACTTAGTGCAATAAACGCTCCTTCCACAACCGGATGTTCTAACCAGGCCAAGCCTCCAAGCGTACCGATCGTTAATAATAGCGGTACGGTCGCACAATGAAGCGCACAAGCTAAAGAAGCCATAAAGCCAAAAAAGTCCCAATTAAATCCAAAAAATTTCTTTTCCATCGTTCCTTAATTTATGCAACATAGTTGCAACTGTTTTTAATGTCAAAAAGTTGCCTGAGGCCCGGCATTTTTTTCAACATTTTTTTCCAGGCTGTTCGTTAACTTTATAGGTATATCGGATGGATCATCAAAAGGTCATCAAATAAAATAGACTTCTCCCCCCTTTCGGGTTCTCAGCCTATTTTATTTTGATACGGATGTTAGTCGAGTCACCTCTGCCTCTATCCCCAGGATCTGGTCGCGGGATTCTTTTTGAATCCGAAGCCATTGCGAGGGAGATCGACCGGAAGCAGTTGTTTCCTCCTCTTTATTAGAATCGGGCATATCGACCCGGTTTTCTTTCCATGTCCTAAATTGATCTTCAATAGCATACACCTGATCGATAAAGGCCTGTTCTTCATCACTAAGCGCTCGTCCCTGCACCGAAAGGCTATTTCGCCTCTGGATAAGATCCTCCATTAGGGGAGTTACTCTTTTTTCTATTTTCATAGCTTCCTCGTACATCGCATTCGCTTCTTTCAGGTCACCACCTTTTGTGGAGCTGGTATTGCAGGATACCATAATTATTGCGATCAGTAAGCTTCCTAGTATGCTTGAGTAGTTTGTCATTTATTAATTCAGCTTATATTGAATGGTCTGGACAGCTTTGCAATCAAAACTGTTAGCTGCAATGCTCACATATTCCTTTTAAGACAAGATGGGAAGACTCTATTTGGTATCCCTTAGGTACCCTTACAGAAGGGGTATGGATCTGTTCGAGGCAATATGTTTTTTCACAAACTTTACAGTGAAAGTGTGCATGTTCGTCAAAATGTCCTTCCACTGGGTTACATTCGTGGCTGCATAAGGCAAAGCGAAGCTTTTCGCTCCCGTCAATAGCCCGGTGGATTAGGCCTTTATCTTCAAAGGTCCGGAGTGTCCGATATAAGGTAATCCGGTCAATCGTCCCTAGCTCGTCCTCTATGTCCTTTTGAGCCAGGGCCATGTCCTTTTCCAGGAAAAGCTCCAACACCTCCACTCGCGTTTCTGTCCTTCGTAACTGATGTGCCTTCAGCAAGTGTTCTACTTTCTTCTGCGTCATAAACCATTTATTTGCAACAATGATGCAATTAACTACTTTTCTTAATAACACGCAAGTAAAGGGAAAAGATTATGACGAAGTGAAAAATACTGAGCAGTGCAAAGGGTAGCAAAATGCCGTATGCCGTAATGAATCATCTTAGGTGTTGGGTCTTCGTTGTCATGCAATAATATTCTAATAAAACTCAACCGCAGTCGGTACTAGCCCTGAAGGGAAAGTACTGATCGGCTCTCCAGTGGGCAAATAGATCTCTACCTCTCCGGCCTGTCGGTAATCTTTAGCATCCAACACAAAAACATTTCCCACTCTTGGATCGATATCCAAACCATATAATGAAAAACCATCTGCCGGAGCCAAAGGTTCTGGAGCAAATTCTTTAGTAACTACATTAAATGCTCTTACGCCATCTTGCAAAAGATAAAGAGCATCACCAATCGGATTATAGGCCATTCTGGGAGAAAAAGCAGCGGCTGCATCCAATAAAATGGTATCGACTATTGACTGGGAAATCGGCTCAAAACTGTATAAAGCTGCATCTATCCCTTGCTGATCATCTCCTGAGCAATAAACCCAAATCAAACCGTTGATGTCCTGTTCGATGGCAGAGGGGCCGTATGAAAATTGGATGCTATCTTCTACAACATCGCTTTGAACATTTACAATATAGACTTTATCTGACGCCTTATTAGTCACATATAATTTGTTGTTTTTAAAGGTCATTTCTTCCGTCCAGCCTTTCAGTGGCACGGTACCGGTTTTTTCCAAACTCATGGGATCGATAATTGCCAGTTCGTCTGCTGTTTGATCGGACACATAGGCCTTACTCTGGGATACAAACTGAATAAACCGAGGGGTCCCGAAGCCGTTAATGGTACCCACACTCAGAAAGCTATCCATTTCAACCACTTCAATTTTACTAGAATTGCTCAGCACCAGGTAAGCCTGCCCGTTCACAATAGCCATATCGTGTAAGCCATCTCCCAAAGGCCTGTTGTTCGCTACCTGAAAGACACTACTTTGATACGCCCCCGTTAATAAATTAAGGTGATCTACGGAGGCAGTTCCCTGCCCCGAAATACCTTCATTCAGGATAAAGGCGCTTTGCCCGGAAGGAAACTGGATAACAGTAGGCTCTTCCCCTTCAAAAGGGTTTTTCAAACAAGATGTAGCCACTATTGCCACTACAATGAATAACAACATTTTATTTACTATGCGCTTCATTTTAATTGTGTTTTTATAAAGTGACCGCAAAAATACAAATACCTATTAAAACCAGAAGTTTGTGGTCAAAACCATTTGTTCACTTTACTAGAATGATATTTGTCGGAAGATGTTCATAAATCTTCACGGAGAACACTTTCGATCTTTAGGATATATTTTACATTTATACAAAAGAAAATACTATGCATAGAACCACCTTTGGGATGTTGCTCATCCTTTTTTGTTCTCTTTCCGTGTCAGCACAGCTAGAAGAAACCGTACAATGCAAGGGCATCCAAATGCTTGAACAGAGAAACACTCCCTACAACAACCAACTTAGTTTCCGTTCTGATGAATCAACCGATCAGTATGATATTACCTATCACCGGTTGGAGTGGGAGATCGACCCAAGAGTATATTATATAAAGGGGAAAGTTACTTCTTACTTTGTTCCTCAAACAGACGGATTCAATCAAATTAACTTTAACATGGATCAGCAACTGCAAGTCAATGCAGTTTATTATAAAGGCAAAGAAGTGAACTTCCAGCTTACGAATATTCATTTACTTGAGATCTATTTACCCTCTTCTATCGACCAAGGCCAACTTGATTCGGTGACCATTGACTATGAGGGAGCGCCTTCTGCCACCGGAGTCTTCCCGCCTTTTATCCGAGACAGCCACGGCCCTTTTAACGACCCAATTATCTATACGCTCTCCGAGCCCTTTGGCGCTGATAATTGGTGGCCCTGCAAGCAAAGCCTGACCGACAAGATCGATTCGCTGGATATGCTGGTACGCACGCCTTCCCAGTTCCGGGCGGCAGGTAACGGCTCTCTGGTGGCTGAAATAACGGATGGAGACTTTACGACCTATCACTGGAAACATCGCTATCCCATCACTACTTATCTGGTAGCTACGGCTGTCAGTAATTATGAGGTATATTCTGACTATGTAGAATTAATGGACGGTCGTCAGTTGGAGATCCTGAATTACGTTTATCCGGAGTTTTATGATGCGGCCCGGCTCACTACGTCTGTTACCGTACCCATTATGCAGCTGTTCGAGCAGCTTTTTGGAGAATACCCTTTTAAGGAAGAAAAGTATGGTCATGCCCAGTTTAATTTTGGCGGAGGTATCGAGCACCAGACCATGAGTTTCATGCTTGACTTCCGGGCCAGCCTGGTGGCCCATGAACTCGCCCATCAGTGGTTTGGCGACAAGGTCACCTGTGGTACTTTCAATGATATCTGGGTTAACGAAGGCTTTGCCCGGTATGCGGAATACCTGACCCATCAAAATGGGATCAGTGGTGACAATGCCCGTGCCTGGCTGATCAATGAACGTAATGGCGTTACCTCGCTACCCAATGGCTCGGTATTTGTGCCTGATATTTTTTCTGAACGCCGGATCTTTGATTTTCGCCTGAGTTATCGAAAAGGAGGGCTGATCCTGCACATGCTCCGCTGGAAATTAGGTGATGAAGCCTTCTTCCAGGGCTTAAAAAATTATTTGAATGATGAAAACCTTGCCTTTGCCTATGGCATCGGCGAAGATGTAAAATATCACCTGGAACAATCCAGCGGCCAGGACCTTGACGAGTTTTTTGACGACTGGTATTATGGAGAAGGATATCCTACTTACACCATCATGTGGGATCAAAATAGTGATGGTAAATTGCAACTTACGATCGAGCAGGAAACATCCAGCGCGGCTGTTGATTTTTTTGAAATGCCGCTACCTATAAAAGTTTTGGGTCAAAATCAGGAGGAAACGATTGTTTTAAACCATCAATTTTCGGGGCAAAACTTTACGGAGGACATCCCATTCGAAGTCAGTCAAATCGAATTTGATCCGGAGCTATGGATCCTAAGTGGGCAAAACCAGGTCGTGTTCACCACCTCCAATAATGAGGTAAATATTGAAGAGGGACAGATCCAGGTTTTTCCCAACCCAACAAACGACCTTCTCTTTCTGCAAATCCAGAATCCTGAAGTGCAACTTCAAAGTCTGGATATCCTGCATACCTCCGGTCAATTGGTTAAAAGCCTGAGTTGGGAGGGTCCTTCCAACCCGATTGAGGTATCGGACTTAGCCGCCGGGATTTATTTTTTAAGGATAAAAACGGAGGAGAGCTTGTATATAGAACGCTTTATTAAGAATTAAAAAACTGAGGAGGTGCCGGTACGGGCACCTCCTCAGTTTTTCATGGAAAAAGGCTGGTGAAAAACGCTTGGGTCGTTTTTACCAGCCGATCGTAAAATCACCCGACTGTTGTTGTGGTTAAGGAGGAGGACGGCTTGTGCCGCCGTCCTCCTTCTTAATTAAAAGTTTGCGCCGCCTCAGCGGCACAAACAATATTTATAATCCCATAAACATTGCAAATTCAGGAGCGTAACCGGCAATCAGTGCTATACCGAACAGGATCAGTACTCCTACAACGATCAACTGATAAGCGTAGAATCTGGCCGGATAACTTTCCAGTTTTGTTCTATCTTTTTGAGTAATTTCAGTAGCCGTATTTTTAGCCGTCAATTGGCTACGGCGCTTGGCTCTCAGATCACTTTGGTACATTGGAGCAGGCAGTGCCTTTCCATAGTGATTTTTATACATCATCCAGGTTCTCATAGGTGTTTGTTGTTTGGTTATCAATGACTTGTAGTATTGAAATAAAGATATTACAGCCCCCATTAATCCACACTTTTTCACGGCCAACCTAATAAAATACTCGACAAAATTATATTTTTATATATGCAAGTATTCGAAATTATAAGTTTAAATAAGCTATATTTCAGAAGATATATCAAAAAACAAGCGTTTTACCAAATTTTAACTAAGCTGATAGAGTTTTACAGCTTTCCAGGATCAATACATAAAAGATATGCAGCCACCTTTACATTTTTTACCACTGAAGTTAAGAGAAGCCATCACAGAGCACGGCCAGGTCATGGAGTTTGAAGCAGGCATGGAAATCATCAGGGAGGGGCAGTACATTAAGGTCATCCCGATCGTTCTGCAGGGGGTCATCAAGGTGATCAGCCGATTTGACGACAAAGATCTGTTACTTTATTACATCCAGGAAAAAGAGAGCTGCATCATGTCCTTAACTGCCATCATGGAGAATAGCCCCAGCAGAATTATAGCCATTACAGAGGCGCCAACCAAGGCAGTCCTCATCCCCGGACGGCTTATAGAGGAATGGCTCCGAATCTATCCTTCTTTCCGCCAGTTGTTTTTCCAACAATATTACCACCGATACGACGACCTGCTGGACACCATCCGTCAATTACTGTTTGAAAAAATTGATCAACGAGTACTCAAATATCTCCGCGACCGATCAAAACTTCTACAAAGCAGCCAACTCCAAATTAGTCACCGTCAGATCGCCGAAGACCTTGGCTCAGCCCGCGAGGTAGTCAGTCGGGCCATGAAAAAACTGGAGAATGAAGGCCTGGTGAAGCAGCCTGCTCAGGGGGTGATTATGGTGGTCTGATTGGAAGCTTACTAATCCCTTCATTGCATTTCGGGCTTGGTAATCTTCGTCCTTCGCCCTTCCTAAAGACTCGTGACAACAGTCACCACTTTTTCTTCAACGATGTTTTAACTTTGAATGGTCAATCATTCATTCACTAAATCAATTGAACCATGACAAAGAACCTTGGATCCGCAGACAAAATCATCAGATTGGTACTGGCCGTCGTTTTCGGCCTTTTATACTTTACTGGAACGGTAGGCGGCACGCTCGGCATTGTATTGTTAGTAGTAGGGGCTATTTTCCTGATCACGCCGCTGATCAACTTCTGCCCTTTGTATAAAGTTTTGGGGATTAGCACTAAAAAATAATTTCATCAGGTGGGAAAAAGGCCGAAGGACTTTTTTCCCACTTCCTAATTACAGCTACTTTTTCTTATCTTCCAAAGAAAAAGTCAGCTTATGAGTAATTTAAACAGAAGACAATGGCTGCGTACAGCCGGACTGGGAGGAAGTTTAGCATTTTTAGGAGGTGTACCTGCCCTGGCCAAAAGTGCACCAGTTGCTTACCCAGCTCGCCCATTGGCCGATACCGTCCGATTGAGTTCTAATGAAAATCCGTTTGGTCCCTCCCCTGCTGTGCGGGAAGCTATGCAAAAGGCCTTTGACGTAGGCTGCCGCTATCCTTATTCTTACCAGCAAGAACTACTGGAGATGCTGGCCAAAAAGGAAGGTGTATCGACTGAACACATCGTCATCACCGGAGGCTCTACGGAAGGCTTAAAGATCACCGGTCTGACCTACGGGCTCGACAGTGGTGAGCTCATCGCCTGCGACCCCACTTTCCTGGCCATGCTCAACTACGGCGAGCAGTTTGGCGCCCACATCAACAAAGTACCGGTTGATGAAGAAATGCGGTACGACCTCGACGAAATAGAAAAGCGTATCACTAATGAAACGAAGCTCATCTTTCTTTGCAATCCGAACAATCCTACAGGGACCATCGTGCCGGCCGACCGGCTGAGGGACTTCTGTGAGACAGTTTCTAAAAGAGCGGTCGTTTTTTCTGATGAGGCTTATTATGATTTCATTACGGAGCCCAATTACCCATCCATGATAGAATTGGTTAAAGATGGGCAAAATGTGATTGTGTCGAGAACTTTCTCAAAAGTTTACGGCCTGGCCGGTATTCGGATCGGCTATTTGGTGGCCCGCCCCGACATTGCGGCCCGCCTGCGCAGAAAAGTCGTTGCCTTCACGAATGTACTGGCTCTGTTTGCCGCCAAGGTAGCTTTGGAAGACCAGCAATTTTACAATTTTAGTTTGATGATGAACAAAAAAGCCAAGCTTCATATTTACACCGAACTGGATAAGATGGGGCTGGAGTACGTCCATTCGCACACCAACTTCGTCTTTTTCAAAACGGGCCGCGACATCCGCCAGCTCAACGCTGAGATGCGCAAGCAAGGCGTGATCATCGGCCGGCCTTTCCCGCCCTTTAACGACTGGTGCCGGATCAGTACGGGTACGATGGATGAGGTGAAGATGTTTACGGGGGCATTGCAGAAGGTGATGAGTTAAAAGTAGAAGAGGGGTTGTGTAAAAAGTCCTTTGCCCTTTTTACACAAGCCTTTTTTTGACACTGAAAACGCTGAAACCACTGTGAACGCCTATTGACTTATTGGTCTGCAGACAGTATCTTTCGGGCAGAATAATTGTATAAGGTAGAGAAAAAGGCCTCAAAACCGATATTAAAATGACCCACACTTTTGACATTTTTGGCGAAAAACCCCTGTTAAAAAGTGTTAAAATTTCAAATTTCAGTCAGATAACCATCTGTCTGTCAACAAGATCTGAAAAATAGAGTCAGAGTACATGATCCATTTGAACAAGGATTAAGACCTTCCATGAGATTTAATTTTTAAGGATTTGAGTAAACAAGTCAGAGTACATGATCCATTTGAACAAGGATTAAGACGCACAATTCTGTGATGCATTTACCATAACATGCAGAGCGTCAGAGTACATGATCCATTTGAACAAGGATTAAGACTAATATTGCATGGATTGAGGCAACTATTGCGGGGGGTCAGAGTACATGATCCATTTGAACAAGGATTAAGACCGAAGAAAGTAACCGTGCTGGATTCGTCGTAGTCACCGTCAGAGTACATGATCCATTTGAACAAGGATTAAGACAATTGTAAATCGTGGAGAACCTAACTCAATCTGTACGTCAGAGTACATGATCCATTTGAACAAGGATTAAGACGATTTAATTCCCATTAATTGAAAACCTTTGTGAGTGTCAGAGTACATGATCCATTTGAACAAGGATTAAGACAAGGCATTGTAATTGGTTCACCGTATGTGCCAAATGTCAGAGTACATGATCCATTTGAACAAGGATTAAGACGACACTTGATTGACGTTTTAGAAAAAAGCAAAAAAATGTCAGAGTACATGATCCATTTGAACAAGGATTAAGACGAGAGTGTTAATAATGCGCGTCATATTCTCAAATTCTTGTCAGAGTACATGATCCATTTGAACAAGGATTAAGACTCTCCATACAGTTTCCTGATGGATAGATTCGCATATCGTCAGAGTACATGATCCATTTGAACAAGGATTAAGACAATAAAGTGCTTCGTTCTGTTCGTGTATTTCCTTTATTGTCAGAGTACATGATCCATTTGAACAAGGATTAAGACAGCGCAGCATTTCCAGTTAGGAAACTGGCTGGATATTGCGTTAGGCGGTTTGGAAACCCGCCACGAGCGGGGTGTGTCTTGGGCAGACAGCAGAGTCGTACATTGATTGGTAATAACTAGGTAAAGGAGCGAAGCATTCAATCTATACTTGGTGTTGTCCTGAAAGGACTTTCTACTTATTGCCCGGAGCAACGCTCCGGGTATTAAAGAACATCCCCATTTCCCGCCGTACCACATACCTCGCCAGTTTCCTAACTGGCGATCCCTAAACCGCTACCTCATTTAAATTTCGGCATAAAAAATCTTCCCTTACCTCAAGGTCCAAAATATCCACCTCTAAGGGTCCTCGCCGCTCCAAATAATACAAAGCGCTGCTATACCAATAATCTTGCGGATGAATCATCCAGTTAGGAAACTGGCTGGATATTGCGTTAGGCGGTTAGGAAACCCGCCACGAGCCAGGAGCCAGGAGCCAGTGTCCAAGGTGTCGGAATTGAAACTGCAGCGATTCCGGTACGGCATCCATCCTGCGCACAGAAAATTTATTACTTTTAAAAGGCGGAGCAGCTGCTCTGCCTTGCAAAAAATAATATCATGACGATACAAGACATTCTTCTCATCGGCGATCCACGCCTGTACGAAATATCCGAGCCGGTCAAAAAAGAAGAAGTGAAAGAATTGGAACCCATCGTGGCGCAGCTGGGCCAGGTGATCAAGGAATTCAGAGCCACATACGGGGCCGGGCGGGCCATCGCAGCGCCACAGCTGGGCATCATGAAGCGGCTGATCGTTCTGAACATCGATGAGCCGGTGGCCATCATCAATCCGGTGATCCGGGATTATAGCAAAGAACAGTTTGCGATGTGGGACGACTGCATGAGCTTTCCCAACCTCCTGGTGAAAGTCCGCCGCCATCAAAGCTGCACCATGACCTTCAAAGACCTCAGCTGGGAAGACCAGGTTTGGGAACTGGAGGGGGATTTGTCAGAGCTTATGCAGCATGAATACGATCATTTGAATGGAATTCTTGCCACCATGCGAGCAGTAGATGATCAATCTCTGAGATGGAGAACCTGATCTTTCTTGATAGTGCCATTTTTTAGCTCTCGTTTTGTATGGAGTGATGCTGTACCCAGCCAGTACTCGGCGGATGCTGTGATGCTAGTCACGCCTCTGGCGTGCCGATACTGACGTTTTTTTTGCTTAATGAATAGCAACTTGCTCTTTATTTTAGATAAAACAAACGTTCAGCATCCTGCG
The DNA here is from genome assembly GCA_030430845.1 of Bacteroidia bacterium. Classification (GTDB taxonomy): domain Bacteria; phylum Bacteroidota; class Bacteroidia; order Chitinophagales; family Saprospiraceae; genus JANQPA01. Next base: position 13,661 of record JAUIKE010000050.1, read on the forward strand.
GCTGCAGGCCGCAAAAGCATCACAGCATCGGCCCGACAAAGGGGGGCCAAGCATCCGCCGGATACTGGCTGAGCACAGCATCACTTCTTGTTGAGTTACAAAAAAAATGATCACGCAATCGACTCTTTTATACAAAAAACCATAATTTTGATTACATCCTAATTTTTATTATACCATTAATCCCGATTCGAAAAAACCAGCATCATGAAAGCATTTCAGGCCTTCTTCATTTTTCTACTTTTTTTTGCCATTCAACAACTAAAGGCACAAAATACGGCCGCCGTTGAAGCTTATCGCGCCGGAGAAATCGCCTTACTTGAGGAAAATCCAAAGAAGGCGCTACGACTTTTTAAAAAAGCGGTTAAAGAAAACCCCGACCTGGCGGCGGCTTATCGTGGTATGGGGGTGGCTTGCGAAATGTTGAACGATTACGAACAGGCCGTCAATCATTACGAAGAAGTGCTGGCGATGGACTCTATGTTTTCGCGATTATTGTACTATCAATTGGGAGAAGTATATTACAAAATAGGCGAATCAGAAAGAGCCTTGGAGCTGTTCAAAAAATACAAGGATTTACAAGATGTAGATCTCGTACATTTTAGCCTGAACGGAGATAAGGAAGTAGCCAAAGAACAAGATGTGGTAGATAAAGTTGACGGCAATATACGCGCGGTACATATTACTCTTGACCCGGAACGCTTCAAACAGATCGAATCGGTCGAAAACCTGGGACCGGCCGTAAATTCTGCATTAGATGAAGTTTTTCCCTTTCTCTCCAACGACCAGATGCTGCTCTTTTTCACCCAAAGAAACATCAGTAAAAACGATGAAAACCTCCTTTACAGCGAGTGGGATAATACTAAATGGAAGAAAGGTAATTCAGTCGGCTCCTCTTTTAATACGAACTCTCCGGAAGGGATGAGCACCTTTGTTCGGGATGGGAAGCTCATGTATTTCACCGCTTGCCAGCGGGAGACGGTTATGGGCTACTGTGACATTTGGGAAGCCCAAATAGACGGCACCTCTATCAAGAACGTCAAAGCCTTGAATGGCGATGCCAACTCTCCACGCTGGGAATCTCAACCTTCTATCAGTTGCGACGGCAGTACATTGTACTTTGCAAGTAAACGAGAAGGAGGATACGGCGGTACTGACATCTGGTATAGTACCCGGGATGGTGACGGTTATTGGTCCAGACCTAAAAATTTAGGGCCCCGGATCAATACTGCCTTGGATGAGGAAGCCCCTTTTATTACAAATGACGGCCAAGCTTTATATTTTTCTTCTACTGGCCACCTGGGAATGGGAGAACAAGATATTTTTGTCAGTTATCTGGATGAAAACGGTATCTGGGGAGAGCCACAGAACCTTGGCCCGCCCGTAAATACGGCTTATCGCGAATTTGGCTTTTTCCTTTCAGCTGATGCACATACCGGCTATTTTGCTTCAAATCGACCGGAAGGGCAAGGTGGGATGGACATTTATAAATTTCAGCTCACCGAGGGGCTTTATACTGAGCCGATCACGTATGTAGAAGGTTATGTGACCGATTCCGTAACAGGTGAAGGAATCATTACCAAAGTGCTGATCGAGGGAAGAGAAGGGGTCCGAACAACGGAGGAAGGCCGGTTTTTCCTTTGTGTTCCGGCGAAGGACACCCTACAGATGAGCGTCAAACAAGAAACATACCTTCCGTATTATAAAACGGTGGCCATTCCGGACTGGGACAATCGCAATTTTTTCCCAATAAATATAAAAATGCGGAGTATCAAGGACCTGCAGCCCAAAGCTCCCCCTCCCCCTCCGAAGGATACTATTGTGGCGCCCAAGATCCGGCAGCGAAAACACTATACCCACACAGTCAAGTTCGAGTTTGACAGCGACAAGGTCACCCCCGACGAGTTTGACAAGTTGGTTGAATTTGTGGATAAGGTGGCTGAGAAGGAAGTCCTCCGCATTGAGATCGTCGGTTATGCAGATGATGTAGGTACGGAACAATACAACCTGGAGCTTTCTGAAAAAAGAGCCAAAAAGATCGGCCTCTACATGATCGAGCGAGGTATCCCGAGTGATCAATTATACCGGGAAGGACGCGGTGAAGTAAAAAATAATCGTCCTAAAGAAGAAAACAGAAAGGTCGAATTGAAGATCTATACCATAGAGTGAACTACAAAAGAAACATGAGACATCCCGAATTTTCGAAAGGCCCCTAATAAAATGATGCTGATTCGGCTGCCGGGGGCAGCCGAATGATGCAGTGATGCTAAGATACTGACGACTTTTTTATCTAAAAATGGAGCCCTTTTTTCTACTTAGCAGTATAAATCGTCAGCATCTTAGCATCACAGCATCTCCCGATTGAAAATCGGGATAGCATCTACTTTTGGTCATCAGCTAAAAAATTCGCATGACTCATGTTTCTTTTACATCCACTTTACCTTTTCCTTAATATCTCCTCTTTGTCCCATGACCTTGATATCCTCTTTAGGTACGCCCAAATAAAACAATCCCAGGCACTTTTCTCCTTCATTGAGCTGAAGAAACTCATTCGCCTCCAAAATAGATTTCGGGCTACTCCAGTACCCGGCCAGTCCTTTGGCGCTTACGCTTAGCCAAAGATTCATCACAGCACAGGATACTGCAGACAACTCTTCCCATTCCGGCAGGCGCTCCTCCGGATCGCGTTGCATGCAGATGGCGACAACGTGACTGCACATCAAAGGTTTTTTACGCGTTTTTTCAAGTTTTTTATCAGAAAAGGCTTCCTGCGGCGTATATTTTTCGTAATAATCGCCCAGGTAATCGCTTAATCCTTGCAAAGCTTCTTCTTTGAAAATGCGAAAGCGCCAGGGTTCAGTTTTTTTATGATTGGGTGCCCAGTTAGCGTTTTCGAGTAGCTCCAGGACTACTTCATCCGAGACTTTTTCACCGGTATACATAGGTGGGAAAATAGAACGGCGTTCTTTTATAACTTGAGTGAGTTGTTCGAATTGGTTCATATATTTTTTGTTTGATCTTAGGAAAACTTTCTATTATACAACTGAATTGGGGAAAGGTTTTTGAGGGGGGTGAGAAGGGACATGTCATGTCTAAGACATGTCATGTCGGCAAAAAAGATCTAAAAAACAGAAAATCAGACCTTTAAGAATATTTTTTTACCATAGACCAAGTACATGACATGTCTAGACATGTCATGTCTTTTCATTTCCAATTATGAAATCCATCTGCGTCTTCTGCGGTTCCAGCAAAGGTAAAAAATCAGTTTATGAAAACGCCGGCATCGAATTGGCCCAGCTTCTCGTCAAAGAAGGCATTACACTCGTATATGGCGGAGGAAATGTCGGCTTGATGGGAATACTAGCCAATGCCGTCCTTGAAAGAGGTGGTAACGTGATCGGCGTTATTCCCAAGGCATTAGCCGATAAGGAAGTCGCTCATCAAAACCTGACAGAGCTACACATTGTAGGCAGTATGCACGAACGTAAAGCTATGATGGCCCAGCTATCCGACGGCTTTATCGCTTTGCCTGGCGGGATTGGTACACTCGAAGAGATCATCGAAGTATTCACCTGGACCCAGCTGGGCATCCACAGTAAAGCTTGCGGACTGCTTAATGTAGATGGTTATTACGATAAGTTATTCCATTTTCTCCAACATATGGTCGATCAGGAGTTTCTCAAACCCTTTCATTTGTCCATGATGGTTATGGAAAACCAAGCCGATCAACTATTGAAAGCTATGAAAAGTGCCAATGTAAGCTATATCGACAAGTGGTGGAAGTAAAATATTTAAAGATAATTTACCATTAAATAGCGGCAAATTACCTTAATTTAGACTTGTAACAGCAAATTACCTAAGCCATGCAAACCATCCTAGGTGCCGGTGGCGTCATCGGCAATGAATTAGCTAAAAACCTTACTCCATACACTCAACAAATCCGCCTCGTCAGCAGGCATCCCGAAAAAGTGAACGAAACAGACCAGGTTCTGGCAGCCGACCTCACCAAAGAGGAAGAAGTTATGAAAGCGGTCGAAGGCTCCGAAATAGTCTACCTGACAGCCGGCCTACCCTATAAATACAAAGTGTGGAAAAGCAACTGGCCTGTGGTCATCAAAAATGTCCTAACTGCTTGTAAAACTCATGGAAGCAAACTGGTTTTTTTTGACAATATTTATATGTACGATCCGAAGCATGTACCTCATATGACCGAAGAAACGCCCATCAACCCCTCCAGCAAAAAAGGTCAGGTACGGGCCCAGCTAGTCAACATGATTATGGAAGAGGTTGAAAAGGGAAACCTGACCGCCCTTATCGCTCGCTCCGCAGATTTTTACGGCCCCAATAACAGCAACAGCCTTTTAATTGAAACGGTCTATAAAAATCTAAAAAAAGGCAAAGCAGCCATGTGGTTCTGCTCTCCGGATTTTAAACATTCTTTTACCTACACGCCCGATGCAGGGAAAGCCACCGCCCTGCTCGGTGATACTCTGGATGCCTATAATCAAGCCTGGCATCTGCCAAGCGACCCTGATCTTCGGACCGGACGTGAATGGGTCCGGCTCTTTGCCCAAGAATTGAATGTTCAACCTCGTCTACAGGTAGTATCCAAATTAATGACCCGAATACTTGGGCTTTTTGTCCCCGTGCTGAAGGAATCCTATGAGATGTTGTATCAGTTCGATCGCGATTACTTTTTTGACAGTAGTAAGTTCACAGAACGATTTGAAATGCAACCGACCTCCTACGAGGAAGGAGTAAAAAATATAGTACTTGAGGATCTAAAATAGTAATTGAACGGATGTAGCCTTCCGGCTCTCTTCAATTGAACATCAAATTCCTTTTTTTCGTCGAAAAAGTATCGCAACTTTCCATCGGTCTGCTAGTTTTGAAAAAAATCCGACTGTTATGATCCGAGGAGCTGAATTACCAGGATTCAAAACTATCACAGACCCAAGCAATACACTCAATAAGCTAGTCTATTCCGACGTCAAGTCCATAGAGTTGGAGTCGACGAATTTAGGTGTTTCTTTGAAGTATGTGACCAGCGGAGAAGAGCTATACGAGTTGGAAGGGAAGGAATATTCGGTCCGGTCCGGCCAGTTCCTTCTGGTTAACCATCAAAGAGGAGTAAAAGTACAAGTTCATTCTCCTAAAGTTGTGGAAGGTATTTGCCTTTATGTGGATCCTTCCTGCCTGATTGATTATCAAAACTGCACCCAATCTTCTAATCGACAACTACTTGACAATCCGTTTCAAGCGGCTTCTGCATCCTTCCTTTGCCGAGAATGGGTCTACCCGGTTTCCGACAGCCCTCTCAAATCGTTTATCAAAGAATTGTATTCCAAAAAGCTTCAAGCCACCCCCCATTCTCCGGACTTTTACTACGAGTTGTCCAAAGGGATCGTTCAGCATCAGATAGGTACACGTTTAGCAGTGGAGCGTATTCAGGCTGATAAAAAAAGTACCCGCGAAGAGTTGTTCCGACGCCTGTTAATGGCCAAGAGTTTTATTCATGATTCTTTGGGAGAAAAGCTGCTGATCCGGGAAGTTTCCAGAGCGGCCTGTTTGTCAGAATTCCACTTTATGCGATCTTTCAAGCAAGCTTTTGGCCTCACACCAAATCAGTATATTCTTCATCAAAGGATTGAAAAGGCCGTTATTTTGCTTCAAAGTGGTAAATATACCGTGTCAGAAGTTGCTACTCAATGCGGTTTTTCAGATCATCACTACTTCAGCCGCTGTTTTAAAAAATTAAAGGGAGTACCGCCTAGCCTGTACAAGTTTTAAATACACCAAAGGCCGTCCGACGACGGCCTTTGGTGTATTTGAACTTATAAATCTATCGGTTCAGCCAAAGTTTAAAGTTCCGGGTATTATCGGTGCTCACTACGATGTCTCTGCTGGGGGTCGGCTGAAGCTCTACCTTTACCCTGCTTTTTGACATGCTAATAATGCGCTCTATGGCTTCAAAATGGGCAATAAAACTACGATTGAGCCTGAAAAAAGTGCTGGGATCCAGAATTTCTTCTAATTCGCTGAGTTTGTAATCTACTATATAGCGGCTCCCATCCGTTTTAGTCAAGTAAACATAACGATCCTCTCCTTCGAAGTAAGCAACATCTTCAATTTTGACACTCATCATTCTATCACGACGTTGTACCAGGAAGCGCTTTTGGACAACCTTGTCGTCGCGCTTAAGCAGCATGGACTCTAGTTTTTTCAGATCAAGTGCAGCCGGTTTTTGCAAAGAGAGATATTTATCGAGGGCCTGCTGCAGCTCTTCTTTTTCTATCGGCTTGAGCAAATAATCGATGCTGTTTACCTTAAAGGCTTTGATGGCATATTGATCATAAGCGGTGGTAAAAATAATGGGGATCTGGACATCCACCTGATCAAAGATTTTAAAGCTCAGATCATCAGCCAGGTGAATATCTAAAAAGATCAGATCAGCCTGGTTAGCCTGCAACCAATTGACTGTTTGGCTGACGGTATCCATTTGGGCAAGGATCTCGATTTCTGGATCAAGTTCGTGCAACATCATCGCTAGCTGCTGCCGGGCCAGTTTTTCATCTTCTACAAGGATTACTTTCATAATTTAGGATTCAGGTATTAAGGGTATTCTTACAATAAATGTATTATTGTTTTCTTTAATCTGAATAGGTAAATTACCTAGGAGGGCATAACGAGCTTTCAAATTGGCCAGCCCAGTTCCGGTACTGTCTTCTACATGTCCTCTGGCTTGCAGGGGATTTTCAATTTTTAAAAAATCACCCTCTACGCTCACGCTTATGGTCAGTGGCTGTTCTTCCGAGACGATATTATGCTTTATAGCATTTTCCACCAGGATCTGCAAGGCAAAAGGGGGCAAAGTATAACCCATCCTATCCGCCGGAATGGCCAGGTCAACCACAAGGCTATCCGCAAAACGCATTTTTTGCATAAAAATATAGCAATTAATAAAATCTAATTCCTCTTCCAGACCAATTAGCAACTGGTCTTTCAAGCCAAGCACCGAACGGTACAATTTAGAGAACTGGGTAGCAAAAGCCTGTGCCTTTTCAGTATCTGTGGAGATAAGAGACCTTAAAATATTCATACTATTAAACAAAAAATGAGGCTGGATCTGGTTTTTGAGGATCTCAAACTGAGCCATTACATTCTGTGTTTCCAATTCTCTGTTTTTTCGCCTCAAGTCATGTGTTTCCAAGGCATTTTGTATGATCACCTTTAACTCATCAGCTTGCCAGGGTTTTGAGATATATTGATATACATTCCCCTTATTAATGGCATCAATAATCGCCTGCATATCACTGTAGCCCGTGAGCACCATCCGAATAGTATCCGGGTACAGATCCTTAATCTTTTCAAATAGCTCCACACCGGTCATCTTAGGCATTCGCTGGTCGGAAATAACCAGGCCGATTGCTTCCTTTGATAAGATCTCAAGAGCCTCTGCTGCACTCTCTGCAATCAGGATATTATATTGCCGGCGAAAAACAGCCTTGAATGACACCAGATTATCTTGTTCATCATCCACGTATAAAATAGTTGGAGTCATAATCAGATCATATTATTTTTTTCATTATACAGGTAAGGTTATGGTAAAAATAGTTCCCTCTCCGATATTGCTTTCTACCTGAATCTCTCCTCTGTGTTCTTTGATGATCCCATAACTAATAGCCAAGCCGAGCCCAGTGCCTTTACCCACCTCCTTCGTAGTAAAAAAGGGGTCGAACAGTCGACTTATTATCTCCTTTGTCATTCCTGAACCGGTATCTTTAATCCGAACCTCTATAGTTTTTCCATGGTAAAAAGTCTGAATAATCAGGCGTCCCCCCAAAGACATGGCGTCAATAGCGTTATCGATAATATTCATAAACACCTGGCTGATCCGACCTCCTTTACAGGAAACCTCCGGCAATTCGCCGTACTGCATCTCTACTTCTATATGGTGATCTTTCAGTTTTCTTTTCAGAATAGTGAGGGTAAGATCCAGCATTTGGTTGATATCAGCCAGCCCCGGCAGGTCTTCCGACTGGTGTGAGAACAATCGTAAGCTGTCCACAATAGCCTTAATTCGGTGACTTCCGCGCTGTATTCCACCTATTAGCTGAACCATTTCGCTGAGCAGGAAAGACATATCCAGGGTTCTTTTTTGCTGAAAGATGCTTTCAAGACCTTTTCGAATATCCGGTCCTTCCTCTAGCCTCTCAACCTGGTCAAGCAAAGGCTTTAATTCTCGGAAGTCAATCTCCAAAGCTTCGGCATTACCATTTACAAAATTGACAGGATTATTGATCTCGTGAGCAATACCCGCCGTTAGCTGACCTAAAGAGGCCATTTTTTCGGATTCTATCATTTGAGTCTGGGCAGATTTCAATTCACCAAGCAATTCCTCTTTTTCCTTTAGCAAGCGATCCGATTGTTCTTTCTCTTTTTTCACCTGTTTGAAGGCCTTTTTCCGAATACGGCTGATGGAAAAAACATATCCTAGAAGGATCAGGGTGAGCAGCGCACCGATTATGAGAAAATTGCGTTCGCGGGTTCGTTTTAGATTATTCAATTCGAGGGATTTGATCTCTAAGGCCTGTTTCTCTGCATGATACTCTGCGGATAGGCGGCTCAACTCTTCCTGATAATTTTTTTGCTGGAGGCTGTCCTGAAACACCTGATAATCATCGAGATAATCGTAGGCCGTTTGAAAATCTCCTGTCCGATAATAAGAATCCGAAAGCGAACGCTTGATCCGTGAAGCAAGGTAGGCATCCTCAAATTCCTGGGTACAAGAAAGAGCTTTTTCAAAAATGGGAATGGCATTTCTAGGTCCCTCCAGTTCCTTGACAACCGCCGCGTAATTGTTTAAAACCCGGCAGTAGCCAAATAAATAACCGGATTCTTCCTGGAGTTGTAATACCTGTTGGAATAAATCTCTGGATCGTTCCCAATAACCCAAGGAAAAGGTCAAGCCGGCCAGACTTACCAAGCCTTCAATTTTAGACCTGCTGTCATTCGTACTTTCATAAATTCGAAAGGCCCGGTCCACTATTGCCGTGGTATTTTGCGGATTGGATTGGGCAATATCCAGATTGGCTTTTTTTACCAGCAAATTCGCCAATTCGATGGAATCCTGGGTACCTTCGAGTATTTCTATAGCTTCGGATAATACCTGTTGAGCATCTTCCAGCCTTTGAGCCGTCAAATAAGTATCAGAAAGAAATTTAAGCCCTATCGCTAATCTTGATGGATCGGTTTCGTCCTCTTTTAGAACTTCGACTGCTTGTTCGGCATAGTTCACGGCGAGTGGAAGGTTACCTTGTTGAAAAGATAATTGGCGCAGAGAAAACAATGTTTTTACCCGGCCCCTGTACAAGTCTACTTCTTTAAAGAGCTCCAGGGCTTTTTTCAGCGATTCGATGGCCTGATCGTAATCTGTTTTTTGAATATTACTTTGTCCGATCAGAAAGAGGGCTTCTGCTTCCAATCCAGGCAGTTTGTTCTGAGAAGCTATACCGAGTACCTCCTTTCCTATGGCTTCAGCCGAGTCAGGATAAACCAGACAAATATTTAGTCCTTTGCTTACCAGGGACCTTAGGTAAGTACTATCCACAGCTATTCTAGCCTCAGCCGGAAAAGCTGATAACAGAAGAATAGCCATGAGAGCAATTTTTTTCATTATTTACGATAGTGTATAGAATCAAAAATACAATTTTTATCTTTTGTCCTTTCTTCTTTACTCACCTATCCTTTATTCTTTACCATCTCCAAAGCATCCTCCAGAATTTTTTCCAGCTCATCCAGTTTCCAGGGCTTCCCAATCCAGTCATGGATCAAGCCCTCTTTTTTAGCTTTGCATTTATTATTCACGGAAATTGAGCCTGAAATTAGTATTCTGACAATATTTTCATCATACTCTCGGAGCCACTTCAAAAAGTCTAACCCCTGAAGCCCAGGCATCCTTTGGTCACTTATCACAAGCTGGATGGGATGGTCTTTTATCAATTCCATTCCCTCTTCGGCATTTTTTGCCAAAACTACCTCGTGCTTTCGTCTGAAAAGAGCATAAAAGGAAAAGAGGTTTTCCTGCTCGTCATCTACGAATAATATGTGGAGAGATGGGTTCATTGATTGTTGGTTGCTGGTTGTTAATTTTGAGGCGGGGGTACTTTTTGATGTCTTTTTGGCACGCAGATTTCGCTTATTCCGCAGCTCATTACATCAGCGGTATCTGCAACATCTGCGTGCCTACTAAACAGCTACAATAAAAGCAGGAACAATACTTTCAATTAATCGCGCAAGCTTTTTAGCCTACTACTTCTTTCTTCCTTCAATAGTAAACATGACTGGTACGCCGTCGACTTCAGCCTTAATGGCCGCTTTGATCTCTTTGGTGTTTTTGTCAAAAAGGCCATCGTGCTTTTGGCCGAAGGCATCGTAAAAATTGTAGCCTTCTACTGAAATAACCGTTCCTTCCTTTTGATGCGTTTCAACCGGAATATCGAAAGAAAAACCGTCGGAAGTAGCCGCAATGTTAGCCATTCTGACCATGAGTTCTCCACCTTCCGTTACCTCCAGCATGGAGTCATCCTGCGGATTTACTTTAATACTAACCGTTCCACTTTCATCGTATTCGCTACCCAGATACTGAGGAGTACCGCTAAGGATGTCATAAAATTTCATCTCATAGTCATAGGTACCTAAGGCTTCTGTGCTGATATCTCTCTGCTCGGGTGTAGGCTGCTCCTCTTTGTTACAGCTTGAAAAAACGACCATTAACAAGGCCAGTGATAAAGTCATGATGTTTTTGAATGCGAAAGTTTTCATTTTTTGGTTTTTTTGAAGTAATTAAAAGTTGTTTTCATTTGTTGACGGTACAAATATGCAGGCCTAGCCTCTGCTTCAGAAATGTACTTCAGTCAAGTAGTCAAAACCGGCAGTCAATACGTTTATATTTGTAGTGGATCACCCTAAAAAAATTCAAAAATGAACAAAGCACTGTTGTTTCTTTTTCTGAGCCTCCTACTCTATTCCTGTCAGCCCACAGCGAATTCTGAACAAGCCTCTCCTCCAACATCCAAAATATTTAAAGGGTGGCAGAGCAATAACACCGGGCATCCGGCTATTTTTGCACCGCAGATCATCTCTACTGGAAATGAGTTTGCCATTTCTTTTACACCAGACGGGAAAGAAGCTTATTTCACGCGCACCGGTGAAAAGGGCGCTCTGACCATCTACCAATCTAATTTTGACGGAGAAAACTGGTCGGCACCACAGGTCGCTTCCTTTTCGGGCACTTACCGAGATGCCGATCCCTTTGTCACTTATGACGGGCAAAAGCTGTTTTTTATGTCCTTCCGTCCATTCAAGGATGGAGATCAGCCTATGGATGCACCGGATATCTGGTATGTAAAGCGGGAAGGTAAGGGTTGGGGAGATCCCATCAATCTGGAAATTGTTAATACAGCGGAATATGGAGAAGGCTTTCCCTCTGCAAGTCTGGACGGCACCCTATTTTTCCCTTCAGACCGGGAAGGGGCAAACAATGATATCTATATGTCGTCCTTAAAAAATGGCAAATACACAGCCCCCCTCCGCCTGGGAGTAGCTATAAATGGACCGGCCAGCGAATCGAATCCGGGCATTTCCCCTGATGGTAATTTGTTATTTTTTTACTCCAGCAGGGAGGGTATAAAAGGCGCAGTTGACTTATTTGTCAGCCGAAAAGAAAATGGAGTCTGGACAGAGGCAGTTGCACTGGGAGCTGCCATCAACGGGCCACATGCCGACTATTGTCCTTATGTCAGCCCGGACATGAATTATTTGTTTCTCTCCAAGGGCGTTCGAACGGATTCCAGCAGTAGTAATAACATATATAGTGTTTCATTGAAAGAAGCCTTGAAAGATTTATGAAAATATTGCACGAGCACGTAGTTCCTACCGGCACAGTCAGGCAGCGACTGAGTGATTATGCTCCTTCCGTATTTGAGACTTTTATTTCGTCAAAGAAAGGGGTGAAAAAGCTCATTAAAAAAGGAGCTTTCACCATTGACGGCCAGCCGGCTCAAACGGGAAATTGGGTCATGCCCGGCCAGTGCATTCGTTTGCTAGACCTTGCTCCGGAGAAGGGTAAAATTTTTGAAATAAACCTTGATGTCATTTTCGAGGATGAGCATTTGGCCATTATCAACAAACCAGGCGGCATCCCAGTCAGCGGCAATCAATTCGGGACCATACAGAATGCCCTTCCTCACAACCTGGCTCCCTCCTCACAAAAGGATAAACTTTGGATTCCCCGGCCGGTACACCGCCTGGATGCTCCTACCTGCGGGCTCCTGTTGGTGGCAAAAACTTCGCGTGCCATTTTAGGGCTCAGCAAGCAGTTTGAAAAAAAGACTATAAAAAAAAGATATCAGGCGGTGGTCATGGGGAAATTGATGGGGAAAGGTCATATGGACCAACCTATTGATGGTAAAGCAGCCTTTACAGAATACCAAAGTCTCCATCAAGTAAAGTCCATAAAGAGTGAATGGCTCTGCTTAGTCGACTTATTTCCTCATACGGGCCGTACACACCAGTTGCGCATCCACTTATCGGAGGCCGGCCATCCTATTTTGGGAGATGCACAATATGGAAAAGAAGGGTTGGTCAAAAAAGGGAAAGGCTTGTTTTTGTGCGCCGTAGAACTAAGCTTTGAGCATCCGGTTTTTAAAAATCTTCAAAGTGTCCGGATTCAACCACCGGCTAAATTTTATAAAACTATGGAACGAGAAGCCCGAATGTGGGAAAGGTTAAACAATAAATAAAATACAGTCGGTTTCATCCTTTTATGTGAGTCCAAATATTGTTGTTTGGACTCATTTTTTTTAGCTTAGGAGTCAAAAATCACTCCGCTATATGAATCGATGGATATCCCTCTTTTTAGGAGCATTTTTTCTTGGGTTATGTGCCTCAAAGTCACTGGCCTCAGAAGTAATCATCAAGGGGCGGATACAACATTTGCCTCAGGACTCCCTTTCCGTTTTTTTCCCTTTCCATGAGCCAGATGATATGCCGGTTGTTATTCAACAGCATTCTGAAGATGGCGCTTACACCATTTCTATAGATATTCAGAAGCCTGGCTTCCTTTTATTAAAATGTGGCGCATTTAGCCTCAACCTGATCCTTTCCCCAAATGATGACATACAATTGAATTTTGACGCCCGGGACTTCCGCAATACCTACACTATTGAAGGCAGTGCTGCTAACACTTATTACCTACAAAGCAAAACCAACCCACTTTGGGCCTGGACCGCTACCGAAAAAGGGTTTGATCACCTGGCTACTTTTCTCCAGTTCATGGAAATGATGGAGCAGGAAAAGAAAACGATGAAAGAATATGGAGTAAGCGGACAACTGCTTAGCTTATTAGAATATGAGAGCCGTTATTTTTACATCGATCAGATGATGTTACTGACCAGGGATTACGCTTCTTATGATCGTCCGATTTATAAAGCAGAGATAGACGAGTTGTTGACGCCGGAATTGATCAACAATATGGCAGCAATGGCATGTCCTTCTTATAGGAAATTTCTTTTTAATCTGGCTGATTTTCATTGGAAATATTCGAATGAAGAATTCAAAAAAGTGCTGTACCCTCAATATGGTACAACGGAAGAAAATATTTTAGGATTTTATCATGCTTACTGGAATAAAAATTTAGAAGAAGCGCCTCTGGAGCTAATGCTGGCCACTTGTCTGAGCCGGTGGGAGATGTATAATCAAATAAAAGCTACTCAGGATATGTACCTGGAGCTGGCAAATAATTTTCCTAATAGCCCCTACCTCATACGAATAGCTCCCCTTCTTAAGGAGCTCCAACAGTTTTGGGAAATCGAGATGCCGGAAAAGCATGAAATCGAAATAATAGAAGCGCCTTTTGAAAGTTTGGAAGAATTAAAAACACAGTTCGAGGAAAAGGTAACAGTTGTATTCATTTGGATTCGAAGTTTTAATATCAACGGACTGGCTAAAAAAGCGATGATCCATTCTGCACTGGTGCAAGATCAATTTCCTCCGGAGGAGGTCAATTTTGTGTATCTGACTATAGATGATCCGGCCCAATTCGATCAGTCTTCTTTACGGGATCTTTTTCAATACTACCGCCTTAGGGGTCAACATTTTATAATGCACAAGGAAGCCGATCTGGCCAGGCAACTGAATCAGGAGGTATTTAAGAAGTTTCAGTATTTCCCTCCCGTCATCCAAATTTTTGACAAGAAGGGGCAAAAAAACAAAACGTTTTCTTCTATTGAGATTAATAAGGACCGGATTCGGGAAGAGATTCAGTTGCTGCTAAACAAGTAAATTTCATTACAGTTGGTAAAATAGGTTGCGGCGGCGGCCGCAACCTATTTTACCAACTGTAATGAAATGTATCTTATGTACATCGCAGCCTGGATGAATTAATATTGCTGCAACAGTTCCTGGTAAAGGTCAGCCACTTTTTTTTGACCGGTGTATTCTCGGAAAAGACTAGTTAGAGCCCGGGAAAAAACGTAGAAGCGGATAAATCCTTTATTCAACATTTCTTTTTCGATTTCCTGCCTGATGATTCTGGCATTCAATGAAGTTAAATTATCTTCTGCCCATAAGCAGAAAATAGCATTATCCATATAAGCTTGAAATACTTCTTCCGGTCTTGCATACACCCCATTTGCCAGCCAACTGGATCGATCTCCAAAAACTTCTTGAATGGCAGCCTTGTTTTTTTCAATTAATATTTTTTGATAAATCGGCATAAGTTCATCAAAAGCTTTTTTCAGCAGGCGGGCTTCTTTAAAAGCATTAGATCCGGACTCCTGAATCAATTTCTCGGGGTTGTCCAATAAAATAACACACTCCTGGTAATCATCCGATACAAATAAGCGCCCATCAGATCGTTCAGTACAAAGAGGTGAAAATACGATTTGGTATCCGTCCACGCGTTCAGGAAACTGTTCTTCCAGCCAAATCCAAAGAGAGTCCAACCTCAAGAACTGATCTTGTTCGTGCAAAAGTTTTTGGTGGTAGCCGGCATGTTTTCCTAAAAAATCCAAAAAGTCCGACTGATCTGCGAAATCCTGTAGTTGTTGCAGGGCTTCACCTGACCACGGATTAATGCGGTAAGGCATTGGGTAGATGTCATTATGGACAATGCTCCTTCCCTGGAAAGTCAAGGGAAGGCTAAATTCTGTATAATCTTTAAATACCTGATCAAAGGTGGTACCGGCAATTTTCCGATTAAGGCTATTTATCAGAGGATGATCTTTATACTGCATAAAATGTCTATTCACCTCTTCATAATAGTATGAATCCGAATCAAAGGTCTCTTTTTCCAGCATTCCCTGTCGGGTAATAGAAAAAGCAATATGGACTAATTCGTAAACAGGAGGGATACTGAATTGGACCAGGCCTTTGTTTAGATTTTGGTATTCGGCGGAAAAGGATGGATCGCTCTCAAAAAAGTTAAGCAGCACCAGAATGGTGTCAAAGCCATTTGTAGTAGGTACAAATATGGCAGTTTCTACATTTGGGTTAAGTAAGAGTGTGTCTCCTCTTGTGCAGACTCTGTAGATTTGCGCCCAATCTCCTTTATTTTTATTCAGGTCGATCTGAATTTCTCCGGTTCCTTTTTCGACTTCACTCACGCTTGATTTAATCAACCGGCGGTCATTCTGGAAGATGGTAATGGTATCATCCAGTGCAAGCAGCAAGCGAGATAAGGTATCCACCTCAGGCTGTGCATTAAGAGATGCCTGCAGCGAAATCAGAAAGACTAGAAAGGATAATTTCTGCATATTATTCATACTCCACTTTTTGAGGGCTTATGAGGAGAGGAAAGATAGAAAAAATAGATATATCCGGCATCTACCGGCATTTGATTTGTGAAAAAAAGTGGTAATTGCGGGAAAAGGAAGAAAAGCTAAAAAAATGGACAGTTGCGGAGAAAAAACAGGAAGTTTTTGTGATAAAAAATAAAAGGCAGCAGGATTTAAAATACTGATTATCAGATATTTTTTCAACTCTTGTGAATGGCGCTGGGGCAATGCTTAGACCTCAAAGGTCTCGAGACCTTTGAGGTCTAAGCCAAACTCCAATAAAACAATAAGTTTGAAAATTAAAAAACATTCTGTATCTTGCAATTGTGAAAGAAATCCACCCATTCATTATCACCCAACAATCAATTCAAATACTATGAAATACACCACCCAAATCGATATCAATCAACCCATCGATCGAGTTATCGAATTGTTCGATAATCCGGATAATATGAAAGAATGGATGGAAGGCTTACAAAGCTTCGAATCCATCAGTGGAACTCCTGGAGAAGAAGGCGCTCAATCCAAACTAAAATTTCAAATGGGCAAACGATCTATTGAAATGATCGAAACCATCACCACCAGAAACCTACCAGAAGAATTCACAGGCACTTATGAAACTAAAGGCGTTTTTAACATCGTCAAAAACCGCTTCGTGCCCATCGATGAGCATAATACCCGCTATATCCAGGATCAGGAATTCCAGTTCAGAAGCCTGACCATGAAAGTAATGGGGTTCATAATGCCCAGCCTCTTTAAAAAACAGTCCATGAAGTATTTAACGGACTTTAAAAATTTTGCCGAAGGTCAAAAGTAAAAAAGAGAAAGGGAGGCCGGCCGGCCTCCCTTTCTCTTTTAGGGCTTCACTTTTGTTCGCTCACTCCGCTCCGGAGGCCCGTTCAGGCGCTTTAGCGTCAAAGCCACCGGCTCCTCATTTTCCATCTCCACCACAAACCTAATCCCCGGATCATCGGCTAAAGCAAAAGTAACCTTATCTATCGTCACTAATTCCATCTTGGGCCTTCCCTCTCTCTGATAAAGCAACTGCCCCTGCTCAAAAACTAAGTTCCGAGCACCGTAATTGCCGGCCATTTTCTCCAAGTCCTTTACAGGTATTTTAACCGGCTCATTCAATGCTTTCAAATGCTCTCCATACCAGGCAAAGTAGGCTTTGTCGGCCGAATCTTCCACTTTTTCGGCTAGCTTTTCCATGGCCATCTGATGAGCTACTTTTAATGCATTCTCTTTGGGGACTGATACATGAGGGCTCACACCTGTGCCTTCCCAATTGGTATTGGTTACAGGATTAATGGCCCGGCCAACCGGAACGAACGCCACAAAACGCTCCGCAATAGGGCGTGTTCCGCCAGGATGAGCCCCGCCTCCGGTGGTTTCTCCTACGATGGTAGCCCTTTCCAGGTTTTTTAAGTTATAAGTAAATTCTTCCGCTGCAGAGAAAGTATAGTTGCTGGTGAGAACAAAAACCTCAGCTTCCGGATTGCGGGCGCCGGGGACATAGGGCAAAGTCCAGGTTTGGGTGGTATCGTCCGAAGGTCGGAAATAAAAACTATTTAAGTGAATCCGGTCGTTTTTATCGTACAAGTAAGAAGTAAGCAGCTGTATCATTCCTGGATCACCGCCGCCATTGCTTCTCAGGTCGAAAATAATGGCCTCTGTATTTTGCAGCATATTCATGGCCGCCGTAGCCGTTTCGCCCGCTTCCGCAGGGTTCATGAATCCGCGAAGGTCCAGGTAGCCTACATTGCCTTCCAGAATCTTCACTTCTTTAAACCCGTAATTTCCTCGCTGCATTTGTTTGCGCATGGCGTCCATCCTCTTTTCACGATCTTCCTCACTCTCTTGCCCTCGGCCTGAACGCATTCCCTTGTTTTGATCAGGGTTAAAATTGACACGCAAGTGTTTGTCATGGCTAATGGATTGCAAGTCAGCCGTAAGTTGATCCCCAAAATCAATGGGATTGTCTAATGATTTATATTTTCCCGCCTCCAGCTTTTTCTTCATTAAGGCCGACATTTCCCGGGCCACCTCCGGAAAAACATAACTTTGATTGAGCTCTTTTGAAAGGTCTTCTACTACAGCCTTCCTTTCTTCTGCATCTATCATAGGCTGTGCTTTCAGACTAGAAAAGCCTAGCCAAAAACTTAGGAGCAACATTTGGATGAGAATCAATAAATAACGTACCATCATAATTTTTTTTTGTCAGGAAAAAAACTCGGCTGCCCGAAAGCAGCCGAGATCTGTTTCAATCGGGTGATTTTACTTACAATTTAAATAGTTGTAAATAGAACTATTAAGGCAAAAAAATAGAAATAGAATTAGTATGAATTTGCTCTCACTATGGTTGAATATTTCTACTTCAGGTTATTTAGCATCCGATTCAGCAGTTGTAACAAAGTATCTTGCTCCTCTTTCAAGAACCCTTTAACAGGTAGTTTTCGATAAGATTGTACCACCGGTAACAAACGTTCAATTAACTGAAGGCCCTTATCTGTAACAAAAACCATGTATTTTCTTCGATCATTGGGGTCCAATTGTTTTTCAATTAATTCTTTATTAACCAGCTGATCAATGGTCCGGGTAGTCGTTGGAGCGTCTTTTACGGTCGACTGAGCAATTTCAACCTGGCTGCACCCATTGTTTTCACTTACCTGCTTTAATACAATCCACTGATCTACACTGATCCCCGCCTGCGCTGCTTTTAGCGCTTTCTGAGCTTCCTGCCGATACTGCTTCACCACTTGCTCCATCAAAAATACTGGTAAGCGGTTCAGTTTTTCGGCAGGTCTGAAAATTTGTTTCATTTACAACTATTTAAGATGCAAGTAAATTATTTTTTGGTGTATTTCCAAACGAATTAAGCTTATTTCAGCACTAATTAACGTCTTTTAACCATGCGAAGGGCCGAGATTTTAGTCTGCATTAGAACAGAAAAGGGATAAACTTCAGCAACTCATTGGCTTAATTTACATTTTTGAGTACCAATGAAATCACCCTTTCACTAAAAACTGATAAGCCTAATGAAACTGACCACTAACCTTCTACTTTTACTGCTTTCCTTTACACTAACGGGCCTACAGGCGCAGCCTATTTTTCCAGAAGTATGCCTGACCAATCATCCAGGCAATGACCGCTATGCCACCTATTCACCGGATGGTAAAAAGATCCTGTTCGAATCGGACCGAAACGGCAGCTGGGATATCTTTATTATGGATCTGGCCAGCCGACAACTCACCCCCGTTGCGGATGGACCGAAGGATGAGCGCAGGCCCTCCTGGCACCCCAGTGGAAATGCCGTCTTATTTGAATCGATTGATGAGGAACAAACAGAACTCCACTTATTCGATATTACCAATGGACAAACGAAAGTCATTCTGGAGAAAAATGCCTTATCAGGTAATTATAATTTCGCTCGCTTTTCACCAGATGGGCAACAAATTGCATTTACTCTTATGAAAAACGAGCAGGAGTTTCAGCTCTATACCTATCTTTTATCCGATAAAAAATTGACACGGCTTTCCAATAATAATTTACGCAATGCTTATCCCTTTTGGTCACCTAATGGAAAAGAGTTGCTCTGTTTTTCCCGAAAAGATACCAATAATGAAGATGACGAAATCTACCGCATCCAGCTAAAAAACAATAAATGGACCCGTTTAACGAACTGGCCCAAGCACAACTTCTGCCCTTCCTGGTCAAATGATGGAAAGCAAATTGCCTTGGTCATTTCCATGGAAGAGATCCGGCCTGAAATTTATATCATGAATAAAAAAGGAAAAAAGCTGAGGCGCATTACTCATAATGAAGATGGAGATACCCTTCCTTTTTGGTCGTCTGATGATGATAAATTACTCATTACAGCTTTTAGAAATGGTAACTTTGAGATATGCGAAATACTCTTGACAAATAAATAACCAGGCAGGAAAACGCTCTTTTTGTGTAACGATATTTATTTTTCAAGGTATCTAAAAAACAATCAACTAACCTAAAATCATGAAGCAGTACTTTTTAATGCCCTTTTGCATCTTGTTCATTTCCCTTTTCTCAAGCTGTACCCCCAACCAACAAAATCCAGAAGAAACAAAGAGGGTTCTTGCCCCGCCGGTAGATTATGAAAAGGCCTTGCATCACTATGATCTGGCCAGAAAAGCCATCCAGGAGGATAGTTTATTAAAAGCAGCCGGGCATTACATGCTGGCAGGTGAAAACGGATTTGAGCCTCAAAATGCCTATATGTCTTCTATTTCCTACTTCATGCAACACGACAAAAGTGCTGAAGCCTTAGAGGCGGCTCGACTACTGGTTGAAAAAGGCTGCAGAGACCTCAGGCCATTCCAAACCGACGAAAACCTTTCTAAAATCACCTCTTTGCCGGACTGGCCCGAAATAAAAGCAGGAATCGAACAAAATAAAAAGGACTATGAAGTGAGCCATTCAAATCTCTCTAATATCATTGTTGAAACCAGTGATATAGATCGCTTTTGGAAGGCATTTGATAAGGCGGCTGAAGTATCGGATCCTGAATTAAAAAAGAAAATTTACTTAGATGAATATTTCACTCCAGCCTCGATTGGACTACAAGATTTTACTTTTTTAAAAATGAGGAAAGGGATTGGCGACTTTGTTGATTTTGTCGAATCCCATCGTCCTTATTATGAAGGGATTCGCGAGCCTACCTACAAAGCCCTGGAAGGCCTTTCAAAGCTCCCCGAATATTTCGAAAAAGTGAGGTCTTTCATTCCAGAAGCCACTTTTTCGGATTATTACTTTGTGATCGGCAGGCACACCTCTTTTGGGACCGTTAGTCTGAATGGCTCCTTAATTGGCCTGGAAAATGTAATAGATGAAAATACTCCTGTAGAAACATTGTCTAAAAATAGACAAGCTGTCGTTGCCCCAGCCACCTTTTTACCGTTTGTGCTTATACATGAACTCATCCACACTTATCAAAACACCTCCAATCCTACCTTATTAGGAGCTACGATCATTGAAGGAGGAGCTGATCTGATCACAGAGTTGATCATGGGGCCTCCCGTCCCTCTTCCTCCTTACCGAATCTACGGCGAACAAAATGAAGCAGCCGTTTTTTCCCATTTTGAAAAGGTCATGGATGGCACCAGTCAGAAGGGATGGATCGGTAATATAAGTGATTATGAGGCGCCGGAAGAAGGTTGGGTTAGAGACTTATCTTACTTCGTTGGGTATAAAATCGCAAAGGCTTATTACGAACAAGCAGAGGATAAAGAACAAGCCATTCAAGACCTGCTCGATAATAAGGACCCGAATGCAATATTAAAAGCCTCTGGATATCTAGGCAGTCAATAATATTTATTTAGGAAGTGTTTTTCTAAAAAACACTTCCTAAATAAAATCCTATGGGACTGTCCCATCATTCTGCCAGCCAGGCGATAATCCGCAGCGGTCCGCCGCTTCCGCCCTTGATCTTCATTGGTAAAGCAATGATATGGCTACCTGTAGCAGGCAATTGGTCTAGGTTGGCCACATTTTCAAAGCCGGGAATATTTTGTTCGTAAAGGATTTGGTGACTCTCAAATAAGGAAGACTGGCCGTAATCGATACTGGGCGTATCCAATCCGACCGCTTTTATTTTTCTGTTTTCAACGATCCAGCGAGCGGCCTCCGGATGAATACCTGGAAAATGAAGTTTGGGCACGGCCTCTTCTCCCCGCTCATCGGTTCCGAGATATTTAACGGCATCCGGCCAAAACTGACCATAGCCGGTACGGATCAACAGAATAGAGCCGTCAGGAATCTGGCCGTTTTCAGCCTCCCAGGCTTCAATATCTGCCACACTAAACTGATAGTCGGGATTGGGGAGTGCCTTTTCTGATACGTCTATCACAACTGCCGAGCCGATCAGGTTATCCAGTGGGATTTCTTCAACAGCCTGCTTGCCTTCCGAAAAGTGAATGGGGGCATCCAGATGCGTCCCTCCGTGCTCAGCTGCACAAAATTGATAGGCAGAGTAATAATATCCTTTTTCCGTTGCCCCTTCAAATACCGTTTCCAGCATAAATTTTTCGGCAGTGGGCCAGAAAATAGTGTTTTCGTCAAAATTGTGTGTCAGATCTATCCATTTTCCTGTTTCGGGAAAGGTAGCAACCGCAGAAGTATCTCCAGTTGCAGGCTCCTGGGTATCACAGGCAACCAGAAGGGGCAGCAAAAATAATAGAGAGAGAAAACGCATAATTTTTTCCTTACAATATACCTAAAAAGTGAAGAAGTTCTGTGGAAGCAGAACTTCTTCGCTTTAGGCAAAGCCACGCTAGACATCTAGCCTCCTTATACATGCCCTTCAGCGATCATGGCATCTGCTACTCTGACAAAGCCGCCGATGTTAGCGCCTCTGACATAATCGATCTTACCGCTTTCCAATTTGCCGAAGTCCACACATTTGGAGTGAATGTCCTTCATGATGCCCTGCAATCTCTTATCGACCTCTTCTCTTGTCCAATACAGATGCTGCGCATTTTGTGCCATTTCAAGGCCTGATACGGCTACGCCGCCGGCATTAGAAGCTTTCCCAGGGGCATAAAGGATGCCTGCCTTCTGGAACACATTAATAGCTTCAGGAGTACTTGGCATATTGGCGCCCTCTGCAACGAGCATACATCCATTGGCTACCAGTTTTTTGGCATCTTCTTCATTCAGTTCGTTCTGGGTAGCACAAGGCAGTGCGACATCCGCTTTGACGCCCCATGGCTTTTGACCTTCGTAATAGAATACATTGTATTTCTGAGCGTATTCTTTTATACGGCCGCGTTTTACATTTTTAAGTTCGAGGATAAATTTCAATTTTTCTTCATCAATGCCATCCGGGTCGTGTACAAATCCGCTGCTGTCAGAAACCGTTATCGGTATTCCACCCAGATGTAATACTTTTTCGATGGCATATTGGGCAACATTCCCGGAACCGGAGATGAGTACTTTCTTTCCTTTCAGGCTATCACCTCGGAATTGCAGCATTTCTTCAACGAAGTATCCCAGGCCATAGCCGGTTGCTTCCGGACGAATGGCGCTACCGCCAAATTCGGCTCCTTTACCGGTTAGAACGCCTGTAAATTCATTAGTCAGTCTTTTGTATTGGCCAAACAGGTAGCCCACTTCTCGACCTCCGACGCCTATGTCCCCGGCAGGTACATCCGTGTTAGGACCTAAATGGCGATACAATTCCGTCATAAAGCTTTGGCAGAAGCGCATGATCTCTGCATCGGACTTTCCTTTTGGATCGAAATCAGAGCCGCCTTTACCGCCGCCCATAGGCAACATCGTCAGAGAGTTTTTGAAAACTTGTTCGAATGCCAGGAATTTGAGGATACTGAGGTTGACGGTAGGATGGAAACGCAATCCGCCTTTGTAAGGGCCGATCGCCGAGTTCATTTCAATACGGTATCCGCGATTGACTCTGAAGTTGCCTTCATCATCTACCCATGGAACCCTAAACATGATGACCCTTTCGGGTTCTACGATGCGTTCCATGATGGCCGCTTTTTTATATTTTGGATGGTTTTCGATATAAGGGATGACAACTTCCGCCACTTCCCTCACAGCTTGCATAAATTCTTCTTCATGTAGATTTTTTTTTGCTAAGCCATCCATAAAGGACTCAATAGAATCTAAAAATTGGGTTCTCATCTTTTCGTTTTAGTTTGGTTAAGGATTCTTATACAAGGTAGACAGGGCCCCAACTCCGACCAATGATAAAGGGTACCTTTTTCTGATGATTATTATCCTCGACTTTTGCATTTGAGAGTGCTAATTTGACGGTAGGTATAATTTTTCCATTCTACTAGCTTTATTCACAGGCAATCCATAACTTTCAAGAATTCCGGCACTTAATGATGTAACGAATGGAAAATCCAATAACTAAGCATATTCCACAGCCTTCGCAAAACCAATATATCCCTCTAAAATATTTCAAGGAACTCATTGGTGATCTCTCACCGTCGCCCTACCAATCAAAATTTAGTTTTTTCAAACTCCTTGAAGAACTACGCTTAAAGAGCAATGCTTTAAAACAAAGCACCTTATCTGAGACCGTTGCGGAGCTCGAAAAAATGGAGGCTCAACTTCAGGAGCGACCCAGCGATTGGGAAGCCCTTTTTCAGACTACAGATTTTGAGGCCCTCATGATTCACATCTTCCCTTCCTTTTTTCACAAAGGACAAATGGGCTTCATTAAGGGGCCGTTTGAAAAGCATCAATTCAGGTTCCGGACAAAAGCCTTTCAGGAAATAATGGCCAATGAGAATAGAGAGGTGAAACTAGATGGCCATAAATTCCTAAATGCGGATTCGGCGAATATCCTGTTGGCCGGTATCACTGTATTGAATACTTTTTATGATCAAAAAATAGAGTTTTTCGCGGCCGAGAAAATAACCCTCCGAGATCCATCCAATAAAATGGAGCGTCATTACAAGTTCAATGTCCAGTTTGATTATTTGGAAGTAAAGGCCCTGAAGTCATTAATGAAACTCAGCCAAAAAAAGATACACGAATTACTCAATAATTTAAACGATGAGGAGTTATGGCTTAAATACATTCCTCCGGAAAACTTTGTTTTTGAAGGATTTATCATTGGTCATATTTCTGACGTCACCAGGTCCGAAATTCTCTCTATTGTAAAAGATATGGCCGCAAACGAAGGAGGCAAGAATGGCCATGAGAGCGACCTCAATTATCTCGAGCGACTAATCCAGTCCTTTCTTAATATGCAGGAAGTACGGCTCGGGGCGCTACAGACCGTTGACGGCCCCTGGATTGAAAATATTACCTGGTGTCTTTTACGCAAACATGACACCTTCATGGTCGAAAAATCACTAAGCGATCCTCAAAGCGCTTACGGCCGGGTATTACAAAAGTTAGAGCCATTTATTATTGAGGACCTGCAACAACGAACGCCCCTCTCCCCACTTGAAAAGGCCCTTGTTGTTGAAGGAGTCAGGAGTTTGCTTTTAGTTCCTTTAAAAAATGACGAGGGCAGAGTTACCAGCATTTTTGAGTTAGGCTCACACAAGCCATTTCGTTTTAACCAGTTGACGTTGATGCAACTGCAAGAGTTTATTTCATTATTTGAGATGGGTAGCAATAAATTCATCCAGGAAATGGATAACGCTATCCGCCTAACCATCCAGCAGGAATTCACTTCTATTCATCCTAGCGTGGAATGGAAGTTTAGACATGTAGCCGGCAAATACTTCCGAGAAAGGATTATCGAAGAAAAACAAAGCAGCCTCGACCCTATTGTTTTTCCAAGCGTGTATCCGCTTTATGGCCAGGCGGACATTGTTAGTTCCTCTCAGCAGCGCAATAATTCAATACAGACTGATTTAATTGATAATCTGGAACGACTGCATCAATTATTAACTACCTGTCGCCAAAAAGTTCGCTTCCATCTCTTTGATGTATATGCAGATAAAGTGGAGATACACCTGAAAAGACTAAAGAAAGGTGCTTTCGTTTCCAGCGACGAGTCGGTTATCGTAGAATTATTGACGGAGCAAATCCATCCCTTGATCCGAAAAATCAAGCCGCGCTTTTCGCAGTTGCCGGACAAGTTAATTGATAATTATTTTAATGCCCTTGACCCTGAACTCAATATCATTTATCAACAGCGGAAGGCATATGAAGACAGCGTCAGCCAGCTCAATCAGGCGATTAGTCATTACCTGCTACAGGAAGAAGAAAAAATGCAGCAAATCCTTCCCCATTACTTTGAAAAATTTCAGACTGACGGAGTAGAATACAATCTATACCTCGGGCAGTCACTGCTTGAAAAAGGGGATTTTCATCCTTTTTACCTGCAAGACTTCCGGCTATGGCAGCTAATCCTGATGTGTGAGATCACTAGATTAGTGGATAGGCAATCTAAGGAATTACCCGTTCCATTAACTACAGCCCAATTGGTTTTTGTTTATAATAGTCCATTAAGCATTCGATTTGAAATGGACGAAAAACAATTTGACGTGGATGGGGCCTACAATGTCCGGTATGAGATCATCAAAAAACGGATTGACAAAGCCTACATCAAAGGAACGGACGAGCGCCTGACGCAGGCCGGCAAGATCGCTATCGTCTGGTTGCAGGAGAAGGACCGACAGGAATATCAAGAATACATTGATCATCTGGTCAGAAACGGCTATATCACACCGGAGATTGAGGATCTCGATCTGGAGAAAATGCAGGGTGTGGAGGGTTTGAAAGCCGTTCGAATTACAGTACTTCCATAAAAAAAAGCCGACCTCCCGGTCGGCTTTTTTTTATTCTTTAACTTCCAAAGTCATCAAATGCGATGTTCTCTTCTGGTACTCCCAGCTCATCCAGCATTTTCAAAGCAGCTTGTAGCATCAAGGGAGGCCCGCACAGATAGTATTCCACTTCTTCCGGCTCGGGATGATCTTTCAGGTAATTATCGTACAATACCTGGTGGATAAATCCGATGTAGCCTTCTCCCGCTTTATCGTTGATATCCTTTTTCACCTTCCAGTTATCAATCTCTTCTGCAAATTTCTTGTCGGAAAGTGCAATGTGGTAACTAAAGTTTGGAAAGTCTTTTTCAATATCCCTAAATTGCGTGGTATAGAACAATTCTCTTCTGGAACGTCCACCATACCAGTAAGATACTTTACGGTCTGTTTTCATGGTATGGAACAGGTGGAAAATATGAGACCGCAGAGGCGCCATCCCGGCACCACCACCGATGTAAACCATTTCCTTCTTGGTAGGTTTGATGAAAAACTCACCATAAGGCCCTGAAACTGTTACTTTATCGCCCGGTTTTCTGGAGAAGACGTAGGAAGAGCAAACTCCAGGATTAACGGGCATCCAGTTGTTGTTCTTTCTATCCCAGGGCGGAGTAGCAATACGGATATTCAGCATCACGATATTTCCTTCTGCGGGGTGGTTGGCCATGGAATAAGCGCGAAACTGCTCTTCATCATTTTTCATCGTCAGATCCCACATCTTGAATTTATCCCAATCTTCCTTAAACTTTTCGGGATTGGAAGCATCTTCCGGGTGCGGGCTAATATCAAAATCTTTGAAATCTACCTCAATGGTAGGCACGTCGATCTGAATATATCCACCGGACTCGAAGTCCAGTGTTTCACCTTCCGGCAGCTTTACTACAAATTCTTTGATAAAGGTTGCTACGTTATAGTTAGATACCACCTCGCAGTCCCACTTCTTAATACCAAAGACCTCTTCCGGTACACGGATACGCATATCCTGACGCACCTTCACCTGGCAAGCCAGACGCTTGTGCTCGGATACTTCCCTGCGGGTAAGGTGGTTCAACTCTGTTGGGAGTACATCTCCACCTCCTTCATCTACATGACACTCACACATAGCGCAGGTACCACCACCACCACAAGCAGACGGCAGGAAGATATTTTTATCAGACAAGGCAGATAAAAGGGAGCTTCCCGGTTGTACCAACATGGGGTTTTCTTCATCTCCGTTGATGATGATCTTCACATCACCCTGGGGTACCAGTTGTTTTCTGGCGAAGATCAGCATAAAGGATAAAGCCAGGATCACAACACTGAAGACGAGTACTGCGAACAAAATTGTCTTTACACTAATTGCTAATAAAATCATCGTATCGAATATTATAAAGTTATAGTCTTTAATGATTAACAGCACCGGCGGCACTATTGATCATTATTATATTAATTTCCGAAAGCAGCTGGGTCAATACCCAGTAAGCTCATAAATGCGATCCCCATCAAACCCGTCAGGATAAAGGCCATTCCCAATCCGCGCAGGGCCGGAGGTACATTAGAATAACGGATCTTTTCGCGGATGGCCGCGATGGCGATAATCGCCAGGAACCAGCCGAATCCACCTCCCAGTCCAAAGGCAACGGATTCAGAGAAGTTGTATTCTCTGGAAACCATGAAGAGAGATCCACCCAGGATGGCACAGTTTACCGTGATCAATGGGAGGAATATACCCAGTGCGTTGTATAAGGCCGGAGAAAACTTCTCTACAACCATCTCTACCAGCTGCACCATGGAGGCGATCACTGCGATAAAGAGGATAAAGCGCAGGAAGGTCAGATCTGTCCCGAACACACCCGTTTCACTCAGCAAGTATTCCTGGATCAGCCAGTTGATAGGCATCGTAATACCCAGTACGAAAATGACGGCTAAACCCAGACCGAAAGCTGTTTTGACTGTTTTTGAAACTGCCAGGTAAGAACACATTCCCAAGAAATAGGCCAGAACCAGGTTCTCGATGAATGCCGCTTTTATGAAAATATTAAAAAACTCGCCCATTTTATTTTAGATTATAAGTTCTTTCAATTTGATTATAGCTTATGATATATCTACCAGTTTTTGGTTGTAGCTACGCTGGATCCAGATCATAATCCCGATGATAAACATAGCTGCGGCAGGCAGCACCATCAGGTTGTTGTTCTCGTACCAACCGAATAAAGTACTGGTTTCGGTATTGATAAAGTACTCCGCTGTAGGGCCGATGATCTTCATTTCGATCGGGCTACCGGCAAATAAGCTACCTTTACCGAACAACTCTCTGACCACCCCTACCGCGATCAGGATAGCGCCATATCCCAGGCCGTTTCCTATACCGTCCAGGAAGGAACGCCAAGGCTTGTTCGCCATTGAGAAAGCTTCCAGGCGGCCCATCACGATACAGTTGGTAATGATCAGCCCGATGTACACCGACAGCTGCTTATATACCGGATAGTTCAGATATTTTAAGGTCAGCTCCACTACTGTCACCAAAGAGGCGATGATCACCAGCTGTACGATCATACGTACCTGCTTGGGAATATAGTTCCGCAGCAAAGAGGTGAACAAGCTGGAAAAGCCCGTAACAAAAATTACGGCAATGGACATCACCACTGAAGGGTACACCAGCGAAGTAACGGCCAGGGCCGAACAGATTCCCAGCACCTGGACGGTGATCGGGTTGTTGTCATTCAGTGGATCGGTGAGCAGCTTGCGCTCTTTTTTTCCAAACTGAAATAAGGGTTCTTTAGTGGTGGCTTCTTTTACATTTGTCTCGGCCATCGCATTTATCTTTTTTGAGAGTTAGTCAATTGAGTATTATTGCACCAGAAAGCCTTGAACGTCGCTTTCTGCATCTAATTCTTCCAAATAAGGTTGGTAATATTTGATCCCTCTTTGGAGCATTTCCGTTACGCCGTCACAGGTTACGGTAGCTCCGGAGATGGCATCCACCTCGTACCGGTCATTTCTGGCACCATTTTTCCGAACTACTACTGCCGTGTAATTGCCCTCGGCATCATAGATCTTTTTGCCTTCAAATTGCTTGCGGAAACTGGCGTTGTCCTTGATCTCAGCGCCGAGGCCCGGCGTTTCTCCTGTATGGTCAAAAGCGGCTCCGGCTATGGTTTCCAGGTCACTCTTCAGAGCAATATTTCCCCAGATCTCGTCCCAGAGACCATTTCCGCGCACAGAAAGGATGTAGAACTTCTCTTTGGTATCTGTGTCGGAGAAAATATATAATGGAAGCACACGTTCTGCTTCCGGTTTTTTACGCTCCTTGGCCATGTCAACATCTTCAGCCATCATACTCTCCACTTCTTCTCCATCCATGTTCAACACCACCTGCTCCACCTGATTTTGGAAAATATTTTCCACTTCTGCATCCGAAAGTTGTTTTACCTGCTTGTCGCCAAGATAATTTTCCACGGACATCAGGATGGCTCGCTTATTAAATATGGCTTCGTTTCTCTCAGCACCTGCTTTAGTAACCTCCCGAAGCCCTGTCAGCAGGACAGCAACGATGGCGGTCATTGCCAGGATAAAACCAAGTATATAATTAGTACTGTTCACAACTTTTTATTTTTGGAGCCTTTCAACAAGGCCGTTAATGATTTTATTTACGCCTGCGCGGCAGCTCTCGCCTTCGCTCTTTTCACTCTTTTCTTCATATTGCTCTCTAAAACGTAGTGATCGATCAGAGGAGCGAAAACATTCATAAACAAGATCGCCAGCATCCAACCTTCCGGATAGGCAGGGTTCAGGACGCGGATGATCATTCCGATGAATCCTATGAGAAAACCGTACAGCCATTTACCCAAATTGGTGGACGATGCCGTTACAGGGTCCGTTGCCATAAATGCCATAGCAAAGAAGAAACTTCCCATGTAGAACTGATAGTACCAGGGTACTTCCATGAAAGGCGTAGCACCCCATGCATTTAGCAATAAAGACATCACCACTGCTCCGAGCAGCATGGAGAACATGATGCGCCAGCTAGCTATTCCGGTAATGATCAGGAATACTGCTCCGAAGAGGATTAGCGGCTTAGATGTTTCACCAATGGAGCCGGGAATAGTTCCCCACAACATCTGAGAAGTGGTATAGGTGTTGGTGACATTCTCCCAGCCACCCTGGAAAGCCAGGCTCAGCGGAGTAGCGCCGGTGTACCCATCAACTACCGTCGAAGCGGCATTAAAGGTCGACCAGCCCCAGCCCTCAAAGAGCGGATTGAATAAATTAAGATGTATCCAGCCATAATCAGCTGCCGAACCTGCCAAAGTAGACTCTAGGCCTGATACCCACACCTCATCACCTGAGATATATGTCGGATAGGCAAAGAAAACAAATACCCTAGCCAGCAAAGCGACATTCAGGATATTCATGCCGGTTCCGCCAAAAGCTTCCTTACCGATCCAAACGGCAAAAGCTACGGCAACTGCCAGCATCCACAATGGAATATCCGGCGGCATGATCAAAGGAATCAGTGCGCCCGAAACCAGGAAACCTTCCTCAATTCCATGTCCTTTTTTGTAGGCATAATAAAATTCAATCCCCAATCCAACAACATGAGTTACGACAAAAATAGGCAAGACTTGGATCAGTCCGTAAATCAACTTCAGGTGGAAACCGTCCAGCAAGGCAGTGTGCTGCCCAAGGGCCACAAAATGCTGATGACCTATATTGTAAGTTCCTAAGAGATAACACAACTGCAAGGCTAACACGACATATACCATCGTCCGCTTCAGATCCATGCCGTCGCGAATATGTACCCCTCCCTTAGTTGTGTGATTGGGTGTAAAAGCAAAAGTAAAGAAGCCGTCGTAAAGGGTATGCGCGAAAGACCCCTTCTTCGGTTCGATTTTATTGAAAAACTGCAATAATCTTTTTTTCATTATGCTGACTTTTCTTCTTTTTTTCTATAATAATGCTTGATTAGCCTTGCTCCCGCATCATATCCAGTCCTTCGCGAAGGATCTGCTGAAGCGGTTGCTTGGAAGTACAGGTGAATTCACACAATGCCACATCTTCTTCTACCAATTCATAAATGCCCAGGCCTTCCATACGCTCCAGGTCATTTACAATAATATTTTTCAACAAATGCTGCAGATAAATATCCATAGGAAGATAAGCTTCATACTGTCCTGTTACAACAAAAGCACGCTTCTCACCATGCATATTGGTATCGGCCTTGAATCTCAGATTAGGGAATAAGAAGTTCGGGAATGTTTTAGAAACACTCGGGCGTGCCTTGATAGGAAGCAGCCAACCAAACATTTCAAAGTAATCTCCCTCCTCAACGACGGTCAACTGGTCATCGTAAATATTCAGGAACTGTTCATCTGTTTTCTTCTCCCCTGATAAAACATCACCGGAAATATAGCGAACATGATCATTGGCCAGGTTATCCTTGACCAGATCCGCCACCTTAGCTCCCAGATAAGTTTTAACATACTTTGGTGATTTTAATTCCGCTCCTGCTACGACCACTACACGCTCGGCATTAAAACGTTTTTCTGTAAACAGCTTACCGAGTGTAATAACATCCTGCACGCCTAGTGTCCACACCTTGTCGCCTTTAAGAATAGGCTCTGTATTGTGGATCTGAACACCTACATTTCCAGCAGGGTGTTTGCCGGCAAACCATCTGTGCTCTACCCCTTTCGCTTCGGTAAAAACCTTCGAGGGGGTCGTCTTCCCATTTCCATCTAATCCAAGATAAACCTTGCCGTCTGTGAGTTTATTCAAAACATCCAAGCCCTTCTGGAAATCCGCTCCTTTACCTTCTACTACAAAATTCAGATCAGGGGCCAATGGAGCCGTATCAAAAGTTGTAATAAAAATATTTCTCGGTATTTCTTTGGATTCAGCAATAACATTGAACGGACGCTGCCGGATCAATGGCCAGGCTCCACTTTCCAACAAGAATGCAACCAGTTCTTCTCTGGAAGCCTTATCCAGATCTACAGGCTTTAAATCACGGTACTTCATCTCCTTGTCAGCCAGCACCACAACTTCGGTAATCGCTCTTTTTTCTCCACGATTCACTGCCACTACTTCACCGCTAACAGGAGAGCAATACATAATCTCCGGTACTTTTTTGTCAAAAAAGATCGGATCACCTGCCTTCACCTCATCTCCAATCTCAACCATCAGTTTCGGAATAGGGGAAATACCAACAAAATTAGGAGGCTGAATAGCAAAAGTGCTTGCTGCCACCTTCTCATCCAATGAGTTTTCAGCATTGCCTTCTAATAAAATGTTGTACCCTTTCTGGAGACTAATGGCTTTATCACTATCTACATACTTTGGTAGTCTTTTGGGAAAGATTCCTCTACTGGGAGTATTTTCCGCCCCAATCTGACGTGCCCCGATAGCCAGGATATTGTCAGATACCTGAACCACAATGCCCAGAAATACCAGTATAGCAACAGCCAGCAGAATATACACCAGATAACTCTGGCCGCTAGTCTGATTTTGAGCTAACAAAGGCAAGGATGGCAATAAAAAACCAGCTATAAGAATTAATTGGATTAATCTGGATTTCATTATTTAATGTTCTTGTTTGGTGTCATGAAATTCTCCTGTATCACAGAAGAAAAGAATGAACTTGTATTTTGCCAAATAGATGTCTAGTTTAAATCTCCGCAAATATATAAACCTTTTCATGGAAATAAGAAAAGTGGAAAAATGCAAAGTGTAATTAGGCCTCTATTTAGATTGATTCTAAACAAAATAAAGTTAACACTTAATATTCATCGGTTTTTTGGGAGAAAAAAGATCGGGATTGGCCCCAATTAGCTTGTTTTTCAACTAATTATATTCTTTAACAGCAAAGGGTCATTCTGGTTTGTAAATGGTTTGTAATAAATGGAGCTGAGATCTTGCCCAAAAATTAAAACTGTGATTCTTTCATTGCCGTACACTTTTATTTCACGGGAAGTTCTTTGAAAATTGGAAAGAAAGATTTAAGGCATGTCTGACGTAAAATCGGATAGCCCTCAGGCCAATCTGAAACACGGACAAGCTGTGGATTC
>JAUIKE010000051.1 GCA_030430845.1 Bacteroidia bacterium
TGCAAGTAATCACATTTTTTTGGGCCAGATCTTGTCTACAACTCCTATTGAGGATTTCTGGGATGCGGGAAATTATCAATCGCGTTTGAAACAATATCAATTGGAAAAATACCTGAGAGCGATTGATGACGGCTGGATCCTTCGGAAAGGACAATTCTATCGAGGCGCTTTTCAGGCCGAAGATGAAGAAGCCTGGGGGATTGACTTTTATAATTGGCTACTCAAGGACGATGAAAAGCTGAGAAATTATTTTTTCCTCATACGGCAATCTGCCAAGGATGTACCACATAAAGGCGACAGTAATGAAACCCAGAAGGTAAGAGCCTTGTCAAAAGTCCTGTCTGATGAATACGCTCCTTTCCTGAATTTAAGAGTAAAAATCCACGGCCAGCCCGAGGCATCCGACATCGAAAAAGTAATCGCCTTTAGAGATCAGCATCGTGCAAAACTGAGTAGCAACCAGCTAAAGCAGTTTGAAGAGCTGATCGCAGGGATGAAAAGCGTATTCAAGCCTGTCAACCTTCAATCACTCAGTGGATATGTCAAAAAGCTTCCGGAAGGGTCCACGCTTCGTGCCGGGCTGGAGCAATACCTGTCGGTTTACAATATGCCCACTGCCGGGCCCGGAAGAGCTATTGCTACGGCGGACCAACTTGCGGCTGTTCGGGAGGAAATCCTTCAGGTAAAAGGCAGTCAGGCCCGGCTGGCGCTGCTTGACCTGTCGAATGCCTTGGAAGAAATCTTCTTTGCAGAGATCAGCCAATGGAAGCCTGCCACCGTCAAAGAACTTTTGAATAAGATCTGCTATACCGGAAAGGCTGCCATGGGCACCGGCCTGCTGGAAGAGTGGGAATGGAGTGAGCTGGACCATGTTTTTACACATGCCCAAAGAGAGGAGGTGAGCCTGCAGGAGCTAAATTTTATCTTGGACCGCTCTCGGGCCCTAGTGGAATGGGGAACCGGTATGGTCAGAGGGAACTATAAAGACGTAGTCAATTTGTATGGCGGCTTTGAGCCTTTGGCTTACGGCTTTTTTGATGATCGCATCCGCGGGTCCGTCTTGCTCGACCTGGGACAGTCAGTAGGAAAACTGGGAGATTTTATTGCAGGAGAAAGCAAGTTTTCGAACCAGGTTATGAAAGTGAGCAACCCAAGCCATGCCCGTGGTCTGAACCCCGGATATGCGAAGGGCGAACTGGTAGTCGTGACCGGGAATGAGGAGGATATTGAGGTGTCGAATAACAAAGTTTATTTATTTAACCATCCACCTTCTGATTTGAAACCGGTAGCCGGTATTGCAACCGTTACGGAAGGCAATATGGTCTCGCATGTTCAATTACTGGCCCGCAACCTGGGTATCCCAAATGCCGTGATCTCCAGCCAAAACCTGGAGGAGTTAAAATCTTTCCACGGCCAGGAAGTCTTTTATGCTGTGTCCAATAGCGGTACGGTTATCATGAAACCGGTAAGTGATATGACCAGCAGGGAAGAGCAGCTGTTTGCTACCAGTCAGCGAAGTGAATCCAGGGTGAGCGTTCCTACCGATAAAATTGACCTGAGCCAAACTAAGGTGATCAATATGCGTCAGGTGGATGCGACATCTTCAGGAAAAGTGTGCGGACCGAAAGCGGCCAATCTGGGGCAGCTGAAAAAGATGTTCCCGGATAATGTGGTAGAAGGCCTGGTTGTGCCTTTTGGTATATTCAAGGCCCATTTAGAGCAACAAATGCCCGGGCAGTCGGGATCTTACTGGGCTTTCCTCAACGCTACTTTCCAGAAAGCAGAAGAAATGAGAAAAGAAGGAGCCGGCCAGGAATCAATAGAGGCATTTGTGTTAGGAGAATTGACCGTGCTTCGGGAAGCCATTAAAAAAATCGAGTTTTTACCGGAGTTCAGAGCGGACCTGGAGGCTGGTTTTTCAAGTGCCTTTGGGAAAAAACTTGGGCAGGTCCCTGTGTTCTTGCGCAGTGACACCAATATGGAAGACCTTAAGGAGTTTACGGGAGCAGGCTTGAACCTAACGCTTTTTAATGTCCTCGATGCCGATCGCATTTTACAAGGCATTAAAGATGTGTGGGCTTCTCCTTATACAGAAAGAAGTTTTAAGTGGCGGCAGCGGTACTTGTTGAACCCTGAAAACGTATATCCGTCCATCCTTATCATACCCAGTGTGGACGTGGATTACTCCGGCGTGTTGATCACCAAAGGCGTAACGGTGGGAGGACCACAGGATCTGACCATCGCATTCAACAAAGGAGCCGGAGGGGCGGTAGACGGTCAAGCCGCAGAGTCTTACCTGCTTACCAGCCAGGCTGAACGCATGTTGCTGACGCCTGCAAGGGAGCCTTCCTATCGCACCTTGCCCGAAACGGGCGGGACCAAAACGCTGTATACTGCCTTTGAAAACCCCATCTTGAACAAAGGTAACCTATACGAAATCTTCCTTTTGTCAAAAGAGATATACAAAAAGATGCCCGACGATAATGAAAACGGAGCAAAAGGTCCTTATGATGTGGAGCTAGGGTTTAAAAATAACCAACTCTGGCTTTTCCAGATCAGGCCTTTTGTCGAAAACAAAAAAGCGGTGAGCTCTGATTACCTGGAATCGATCTCCCCTAAAATTGACGGTTCCAGGGCTGTAAGTTTAAACTCTAAAATCTAATCGGAAATGAATAAAGGAAAGCAATTAAAAGCCACTTTTTTACTGTCTTTATTCCTGCTTCAGGTCGTGTTTGAAGCGCGGGCCTACCCCATTGACGGTTACGAATTGACCGGTATTCGTCGATTGAAGCGACTGGAATTGATCCATAAAGGAGAAAGTAAAGAGCCGCTCAACCTGCCGGCGGGAGCTTTGAAGTCCTTAAGTGACATTAAGCTCAATTTGCATCAAACGGCAAAAGCAGACTCCTTGAAGACACTACCGGATTCCGATCCGGATCTTCAGAAAAAATTGAATGCCCTTTTCCCTAATCTTCATGAAAGTTACAGCCTTTCTGTATTGGACATTACTCCCGGCAAGCCCATTCGCTATGCTGCCCGGCAGGAAGAAAGAGGGTTCCAGCCAGGCAGTGTGGGAAAGCTGGCTGTGATTAACGGGCTGTTTTGTGAACTGGAGAATCTCTACCCCGACTCTTTCGAACAAAGAAGGCAGCTATTGAAAACAAAAATGGTGAAAGGAGGCCGCTGGGCAGTGTATGACGAACACACTGTGCCCATTTATAATCCGGAAACGGGGCAGCTTGTCAAAAGGCAAGTCAACGAAAAAGATGTTTTTTCCTTGTACGAATGGGCGGATCATATGCTATCAGTCAGTAATAATGGTGCAGCCAGCGTAGTTTGGCGGGAAGCCATTCTGATGCGGGTGTTTGATGAAAAATACCTCGAACTGACCGAGCAGGAAGCGGAAACTTATTTCACTACCACACCTAAAAGCGAGCTGGCCGATATCGCAACATCCGTGGTAAATATGCCCCTGCGCGAGTTAGGTATCACAGAGGATGAGTGGCGGTTGGGAACTATGTTTACCAGAGGCGCTACTTCTTATATTCCGGGCAAAGGAGGGAGCCTTGGCACACCCAAAGGGCTTGTTAAGTGGATGCTGGCGCTGGAACGCGGAGATGTGATTGACCCCGAAACCAGCCTGGAAATAAAAAGACTGATGTATATGACCGACCGCCGGATACGTTATGCCGGTAACGAAAGCCTTAAGCCTGCGGCCGTTTATTTCAAATCGGGAAGCTTGTACAAATGCAAGGAGGAAGAAGGGTTTAAGTGTGGGAAATATATGGGTAATGTGCAAAATTTTATGAATTCAGTAGCCATTGTTGAACATGAAGACGGCACTACTTATCTGGTTGCCCTGATGACCAACGTACTTCGCAAAAATTCGAATATCGACCACAATGCTTTGGCCGGAAAGGTCGATAAACTGATAAAGTCATAACATAAAAAAAGCGCCGCACGCGGCGCTTTTTTTATGTTAAAATATCTTTGGCCAATTTCCTTACTTTGGGGTTTGCATCCTCGGTAGCAGCTCTAACCAAAGGTATGTAAGAGGAATTAAACTGAGCTTTTATGAGATGCAGAATGGCCAGTTTGAGTTGGGTATCCTTGGTTTGCATCAAGCGCTCGAAGCCTTTTAATTCGTTGGGGACCTTCAGGCCTAATTTATGCACAGCCTCTTCTGAAATAGAATCCAGCAGTGCCGTTTCGACAATAGGCATTAGAATTTTTTTGAGGCTGATTTCCAATAGATTATCCAGGTATTCAACAGCATTAGTGCGCAGGTCTGTTTTTTCATTGCTGATACGCTCGAAAATGGGGATGATATCTTCCGGAGGGTATTTTAAGCCTAAAAGCCGGAATATCCTTTCCAGATTGATATCCAGCCTGCTCTCGAGAAGTTGAATGACTTCTGATCTAAACAGCTCGATGGGCGTCGGGCCCTCCGTTTCATTCTGCTCCGGCTTCTTTTTCACCTGTGCGTACAATACGGCCAATAAGCTTTCATATACTTTTGCTTCTTCGAGGATGAAGTTGATGGTGCGTCGCTCATTAAAATGAAGGTAAGGGAAGGTTTTTCTCATTTTATTGAGTGCTTTCAAAATGGCAAGGCGTAAATTATAATCGCCCTTCTGCAGCATTTCAAATAAAAACTCAACTGTTTCCTGGCGACCAAACTTCTCCAGGATTTCCGGGAAAGACCGGATCGTCTCCATTGAAGTGGCAGGGTCATTGGAATAACGGATCAGTATGGGGATGATTTCATCACCATAATTACTCAGCGCTTCCTGGGCAGCAGCTTGTTTTTTTTCATCATCCAAAAAACGGATCAATTCAGGGATAAAATAGGAATGGAGCGTTTGACCGGCGGATAGGATGGCCTGATGAACCACTTTTTTATTAGGGTCCTGGAAGAAGACCTCCATGATGGGGAAAAATTCAGGAAGCTTAGCTGCCCCCATGGCTTTGAGCAGCCCAATTTTGATAAAATCCTTTTTATTACCCTCCTTCAACTCACTTAGCTTGGCGTAAGCCTGTTGAAGTCGTTCTTCTAATTGAAAGGTGCTTCGTAATTGAGGGTTGTCTCTACTTTCAATGGCCAAACTTACCAAAGCGGCTGATTGCAACTTATAGTCGGCTTCCTGCAGGTATTTGCCCATGAACTCGTCCAAACGATCCGGTACATGTTCGATCAGGTATTCGAAGGCGGCTATTTTAACCTTTTGGGAAGGATCCTTGCTTAAGTTTTCAATGGGTTCAATATCTGATTGGCTTTTGAAAAAATACAGAATTTCAAGTGCAGAGGCCCTGATCAGATCAGAAGAATGATGAATGAGCGGATAGATCTGCTCAAATAAGCGGTCATCCGGTTTTTCCTTCAACTTTTTTAAAGCGTATAGGATCTGTTGCTCATTGCCGGCCTCTAATACCTTTTTCCAACCTTCCAGGATAGACTTTTGATCCGGCTGTTGGATCGGATTGTCTTCCTCGGTGGTCGAAGCCTGCAACATATTCAAGCGGAAAGATCGCAAATATTCTTTTCTGACCCTGAGTACGAAGAATATCCATACGCCAATCAAAGCAATGATCATGAGACTGATAAAAGGTACAGGAAGCCCCAGGCCTTTGACCAAAAAAATCAATATTATTCCACCCAGCCCGGTTGCTATGCTGTCGATGAATACATCGATAAAGGTTTTGGTCTGGGTTTTGGTTTCCAGAGGTATAGGTAAAGCCAGTAGTTCAACGGCCGCCTTATTAATGGATTGTTTCAGGCTTCCGTCACTCGTTTTCAGGATAATAACCACCCAAAGCTCGGGTAGGAAAAAAAGTAGCGTGGCGCCGAACAAAATGCTGATGGGCAAAAACAGCAAAGAGGTTCCCACTCCAAACATCCCCACCACTCTACGCGTTAAAAGCAATTGAATGATCAGGGAGACGAGGTTAAAGTTGGAAAACCAAAGCCCCAGAAAGGCGGTAAGTTCGTCCGGATCCGGAATTTTGGCAGAGGCTACTGCATTGAACTGGTAGTCGACCAGTTTGGCAATGATTACACTTACTCCTACAATGCCGGCAAGGTAGCTTAAATGAGCAGACTTTCTTATGATCTGGAAGGCGTGATCTCTTTTGCCGATTTTCTTTTTTCGTTGGAAACTTGTTTGGGAAGGGAGAACCTGGGATTTCCAGACATAAATAGTGATCGGAATACAAAAGAACAATAGCCCGGCTCCTACAAAAATCAGGTTTTCACTTCCCAGGGGTTCGGCGAGCAGCGTGGTCAGGTAACCTCCGAAGATTCCTCCTGCGATGGCCCCGGTGCCGATAAACCCGAAAAGGCGCTTGGCTTCTCTTACATTAAAAACTACATTGGCCAGGATCCAGAACTGAGAAGCGGTCAGGACACCAAAAATAGACACCCAGATATAAAAAGCATATAAGATCCATCCACCCAGAATATTGAGCCGGAGTAGGGTGCCAAATAAGACGAATAGGAATACTGAAATGCTAAGGGTATAAATGATCAACCGGTTGAGTGGAAAACGACCTATAAACCTGGCATAAATGGAGGAAATAAGACCAGCGAATACAGAAACCAGGATAAATACCTTGGGAAGTTGCTCAACTCCTATATCTGAAAGGAAAAGCCCTGTTACAGTAGGCTTTACGATCAGGAGCGTTGTGATGATTAGAAAAATATTCAGCTGCATGAGAAGAGCACGGACTATCTCCCCTTCTCTGAGGTCAAAGGTCTTTCTCAAGAAATTTTGAAGAGTCGCTCTCATGGCAGCTTCCGCTTTGATAAGTATTTGTTATTGAAGCTGTTTTATCCGCCTCTACAGGCGGATGAAACAGCTTCAATAACACTTCTATATTAAATTTTGCTTCTTAGTACGTTTTCGGCGGTATAAATGAGATCCCTGATGATGGCTTCACCCTCTGTCGATTGCGTTAAAGCTACTAAAATATATCTTCTTTTTTCATCCTTGCCCCACACCAGTACGGAATCGGAATGATAATCTCTCCAACTGCCGGATTTTCTGTACACCTTAGCTTTAGGAGCGATTCGGTCAAGAGTATGAACGAACTTATGGTGTAATTCGGGAGGATACATGAGTTCCAGCATTTGGCGAGAGCGTTCGTAATTAACCAGTTTCCCCATGCTCAGTAAATAGTAGAAACGACATACCTGTGTAACGGTGGCGGCATGACTCAATCCCTTGATAGGATCCGGGTTTTTCCGGCCTGTGGCTGCGTACCGTTTACCCACCCATAGTCCGCCTCCATAATCTTCATCGAACAACTCGTATTGCGGGTCGGTCAGTACTTCCTCGATTTTCTCATACCCCAACAGGTCAATCATTCGGGTTGATGCCCGGTTGTCCGATTTACGGATCATAGCCCTGAGGTCATCCAAAATAACTTTGTTCTCTTTAAGTTCACCTTCTTCCATGGCATCTACAGCCGCTAGTAGAATGGCAATTTTAGGTAAACTGGCCGCATACATCATTTCATTGCCATTAACCCTGGCAAAACGAACCTGGAAGGGATTGCTTAGATCTACCAGGCCTACCGCCAGTTTCTTTTCCCGAATCAAGGTTTTCCATTTCGCATTTGCATTCAATTGAAGTTCCAATTCATGCTGAAGCGACTCGTCAACAAGCGACCTCAAGGGTTGCACATAATATTGAGTACCCTTTAGAGGAAGTTCGCTTTGAGCATTCGTAATAGGATTCAGGGTCAATACTGCAAAAATGGATAGAAGGAAAAACTTCCTTTTGTTCTCCATACAGATTAGATTAATTGTTTTTTAATAAATAATTCAATCTTTAATGCCGGCACCCAAAGTGGCCTTCATTAACGAATTGATAATCCCTATCAGACGGAAATTTCGGAAGAAAGTAACTTGAAAAGATACTTTCTTTTAAAGATTTCGACGATCGACAATTCTTTTTAATTTCCCCCCTTCACTTCTTGGAATCGCACCGTGGGGGACCACTTCGACTTCTGCAGATACGCCTATGTTATCCTTCATTTTTTTTCGCAAAAAACGGCTCAGCTGTTCCTTCAGTTGGCCCTCCTCTTTTTGTTCTGGTTCTAATTCCACTTTTACTTCGAGTGCATCCATCGTTCCTTCCCGACTAACGATCAGTTGATAATGTGGGGCTAGTTCGGGGATTTGCTGGATGAGTTCCTCCACCTGTGTATGGAATAGGTTGACTCCTCGAATGATGAGCATGTCATCGGCCCTGCCCTTGATGGCACTCATTTTTATGTGGGTTCGCTGAGAATCGGAATCATAATGGAGCGCACAAATGTCATTGGTCCAGTAACGCAGAACGGGAAAAGCTTCTTTAGTCAGGGTTGTAAAAACTAAGACCCCATCTTTCCCTTCAGGCAAAGGGTCGCCGGTATGGGGATCTACGACTTCTGGATAGAAATGATCTTCCCAAACGTGACTGCCGCTCCCTCTTTCCTCGACGGCTTCCTGGGACACTCCCGGGCCCATAATCTCACTTAGGCCATAAATATTAGTGGCCTGAACATGCAGGCCCTTCTGAACATCTTCCCTAATCGCTTCCGTCCAGGGTTCTGCACCTAGTACGGCGTACTTCAAACGGAGTCGGTCCAAATCAATCTGCCGATCCCTCACCTCCTCCGTCAAACGCTGGGCATAAGAAGGCGTACAGCAGATCACGTCTGGCTGAAAGTCTTGCAGGATCATCAGCTGACGATCTGTCATACCTCCCGATACCGGGATCACGGACATGCCGAGGGTTTCTGCTCCGGCGTGCAAGCCGAGTCCTCCAGTGAATAACCCATAGCCATAGGCATTATGCAGCATCATGCCCGGCTTTGCCCCGGCGGCGGCCAGGGAGCGGGCGTTCACCTCGCCGAAAAGCTTCAAGTCGGCTTTGGTATAGCCTACAACGGTTGGTTTGCCGGTTGTCCCGCTAGAGGCGTGGATGCGAGCTAACTGCTCTCTTGGAACGGCAAACATTTGAAAAGGATAGTGTTTGCGAAGGTCTTCCTTAGTGGTGAAGGGGAGGCGTGCAATATCCGCAATACTTTTAATAGAAGAAGGGGGAATTCCCCGCTGGTCTAGTTGTTGTTTGTAAAACGGGATTTTTTCATAAACATAGGCTACTAGTTTTTGAAGTCGCTCCGACTGAAGCCGGCGGAGCTTATCCAGCGGCATGGTCTCGATGTGGGGATTGAAGATCATAGGTTGTATTTGTGTTAAGGAACTACAGGAAAATTGGAGCTTGCGAGGCGAGCTAGTCACCTGGTGACTCCAAGTCACCAGGTGACTAGCTGCCTGAAGATAAAAAATTTGCTAAAAACATGACTCCCTCTCCTGCTTGCTTGTCCGCTTTTGTCCGATAATGTCCGCTTTTGTCCGTCTGCCTGTATGGGCTTTTAAAGGCTTAGAAATCTTGATGACTGTTTAAAATACTTTTTTCTGCTGCTGCTCGATAGAAAATACTTATTACACTTTACTTAATCTGTTTATTACTTGTATTTTAGCGGTCTCTCTACCTCCAAGCACCTCCCTCGTAAGAATTATTTATTTTCGACTAAAAATCAGAAGGAAAATGGGAAAAAGAATGTTGTTTTTTATAGCGCTTTTAATATGGGGTTGCAATGCCCAGGAGCCAGGTGAATCGAATACGGATAGCGCCGCCTTAGACAATACTACAGCTCCTGTTAGTATAGCAAGTAATCGGGATCTGGAATCTCCTGATTTTTCCATACAGGCACAGGGTGTACCTCAGGGAACGGGTTATCTGGTCGCCTTTTTTTGTGAAACGCAATTTATTGTGGATTCAGCGGTGGTGAATGCATCGGGTAAAATGGCATTCAAGAGAGAACAGCCCTACAATCCGGGTACGTATGTGGCCGTTATGCCTAATCAGACTGCGAATATCCAGTTTATCCTGGATGAAGACCAGACCTTTTCATTAAGCACACAGGCTGCTAATCCGGTCAATGCGATGAAGGTGGAAGGTAGCCTGGATAATGAATTGTTTTATGAGAACCTACAATTTGAAGCGGCTATCCAACCTCGTTTTGATGAAGTGGCAAATGCTATCAAACTGGCCGGGCCTTCCAGCCCTAATTACTCGACGCATAAAGCTCAGCAGGACGCCTTGGTGGCCGAAAGGAAACAGCACTTGCAGTCCCTCTTCCAGCAAGCTCCTAACTCTCTTTTTACAAAATTTAAAAAAGCCGGACAAAACCCGGACATCCAGGATGTCAGAAAGCCCGACGGCACCGTGGATGCTCAAAAACAAGTATATCTGTATAAAGCGGAGTTTTGGAATGATGTAGATTTTCAGGACGAGCGCCTCCTCTATACGCCTGTGATATTCAACAAACTGCGCAGGTATATGCAGCAGCTAACCGCTCAGAATCAGGATTCTCTTATCAGCTCGGCTGATTTCCTGATCAAAAAGGTGCCTCCGCGATCTACCTACTATAAGTTTTTTACCAATTGGATCGCCGCTACATTTGAACCGGGCAAGGTGTCCATTATGGATGCAGAAGCTATTTATGTTCATATGGTCAAAAACTATTTCACACAGGAAAAAGCCTTTTGGCTGGAACCCGCCCAGGCCCAGGGCTTGCAAATGAGGGCTGATGAAATGGGTAATAGCCTGGTTGGGCAGAAAGGACCGAACATCAAAGTGCCCGGTGCGGACGGACGGATCAAGGAGTTGTATGACATCAAATCGGATTACATCCTCGTGTTCATGTACAATCCCGATTGTGAGCACTGCCAGGAGGAAACGCCGGTTTTGAGGAATTTCTATAACAACTGGAAAACCCAGGGTGTGGATGTGGAAGTCTATGCCGTCGCCATTGATACCGAGGATGCGCTTTGGAAAAAATTCATCTCAGATTATCAAATCAGTGAGTGGGTCAACGTTTTTGATCCTACCAACCGCTCTATTTACAAAACCTATTACGTGGATAACACGCCTGAGCTATATGTGCTCAATAAGGACAGAACGATCATTGCTAAAAACCTGAAGCCATATCAGGTGCCGGATGTGATTAGAATGGATCAACAGCAATAGGGCAATGAATGAAGCGCGCCCCGGCGCGCTTCATTCATACAATAATGTATTAGCCTAGCAATGACGGTGCCTTAATTTGGAGATCAAAAGCATGAAAAGTAAGCTGCTGATCCAATTGAATAATGTCAATTTTACTGAACACTTCATTATGAGGAGCTCGATGGGCTTCAATTTCTTTCCGCTCAATATTTATGATCCAATACTCCTCTATTCCGGCTTTGGCATAAACCGGCAATTTTACTTCCTTATCGTAACGATAAGAAGTATCAGCAACTTCAATAACCAAGAAAATATCCTGAGCTAAAGGGTGAGACTCAGCGTAGAAATCATTCTTTGGTTTTAAAACACAAATATCCGGCTCCGGCATAGAAAGTTCTGATACCTGAACGGGGCTTTGGGTTCTCACAATGACCTGGCCGCCTAAGGCTTGCATTAAAAAATT
This sequence comes from Bacteroidia bacterium, assembly GCA_030430845.1. Classification (GTDB taxonomy): domain Bacteria; phylum Bacteroidota; class Bacteroidia; order Chitinophagales; family Saprospiraceae; genus JANQPA01. The sequence continues at coordinate 11,524 of JAUIKE010000051.1, forward strand.
GCTGATGCGGTCTACTATAGCAGCGTGTAAACTTCCTGAAGGACTCATCTCAATAATTTCACCATTGATTAATTCTACCTTATCTTGATTTGTTAAAATCCCAGTCTCAAACATGCGATGATAGTCGCCCACTTTTATTTTTCTCCTGATCAGTTCTACTGCCATAATTATGTTTTTCTATCTTTCAACAAGATATTAAAAAACAGAGAACAATAAAAGATGAAGAAAGCCCATCAGGCCTTCCACTGGTTCGTTACCGATAGTTTTTTCCTGATCCGCCAGTATAATAGGTTGGCAGAAGAAGCGGAAAGTCTCCTCTCTGCCATTGAGGAGGAACTTCGTTAAAGCGAAAATGAGTATATTGGATGGTAGATGCTTTTATAGAAGTTGTTTAAAACCCAGAAAATGGCTCCTTTATCCCCAGAAGAAATTAAAAAGAGAACAGCACTCCGTATGAAAGTGCAACAAGCTTATGAGCTTTTACACTTTCACAAATCTTACCAACAAGCTGAGATCCTCCGGAAAATGAAATGGCTGGGCATCGAAGTCGGCACTGCGTCCTTTAGCAACATCATTAATAATAACCGGGCGGGCTTGAAAATCCTTCAACTTGCCTGTAAAGGCATCCTGGAAATTATTGAATGGGAGCTGCCTTATGCCTTTGATGAAAAAAAAGAGTCATTCGTTGAAGTTCAGAAGCCGACTGACTGGGCACCTAAAACGGTACCGGAATATGACGAAAACGAGCAGTCGCCTAAAAAGGGGATTATTTTCCGCCCGGAAGGCCGCCTCCGGATTCAGGATAAGGTTGAATTTATGCAAGATGCCCAGCACGAGGTAGTTGAGTTTGGCGTTCGCCTGAGAACCTATGCGGATTATTTTATCTCCCGGAGCGAGCACGAATTCGATCGCCCGATGAGAGCACTACTCAAAAGAAAGGTGAACTTTAAACTGTATTTGCTTGATCCCACTTGCAACGAAACTTTGTTGTACTTCAAAGACCGGGGGCGGGTGCAGCCGGAAGAAAAAGCCTCCCCGGAAGTTATTCAGGGCGTACTCGACAAATTGAAAAGGCTAAGTAAATCCTTAAATAATGAAGGCTATCCCGGCCAGATGCAGGTGCATACCTACAAACATATTCCATACAATCATTTTTTGATCGTAGACGGAATGAAACCCTACGGAAAAATGATCGTCTCTCACTATATATATGGTATACGCAGAGCCAACTGCCCGGTCATGATTATTGACAAACAACATAATTACGATCTCTTCAAACGTTATTGGGACTCCTATAAAATGCTTACGAAAGATTCAAAAAATTTGAATTTCACCCCTCCTTTATAGGCTTCCCCAATTCCATTTTACCTCCTGTAACGCTTTGTAAATTTTACAAAATTTACATAACAGTCTGTAAATGAAAACCAGCCTGTTCCTGCCTTCCATTTCTTTGCATTTTTGTTTTGCAAGCTTAAAGGAATGATCACTCCCCTGATTGCATCGCCCACGGGCGGCACTTCTGTTTAACGAACTCACCGGTCAAAGGACTGATATGAGCATTGCTTTCCAGTTAATGGTACTGGCAAAGCCTGGGAGAAGTATGCCCTTTGTGGACGATTTGTCCGGCTTCATCAAGAGTAGCTGCAGATGCTCTGAGGAATTTCCTCAGCCGACGGTAACAACCAATTTTTTCACTGCAAAATCTTCAGCTATGTCACTATTTGATATTCTGGTGATGATGTCCGTAGTCATTGAGGACATCATGATCACCTAAGCAGATCCTGTTTTGACTATAGTCTACTATGATATCATAAAAAAGGGGGGAGGATGTCCGGTTTAATCCGGATAATCCTCCAATTTTTTTAGGAGCCAGGGTTTGCAGGCGAGTAATTTATATTCATTGATTTCTTTCAGGATTGCTTTTTTTTCTTGTTTTTTACTGACCAGTAGCTCCAATATTTTCATAAAGTTTTTACAGCTGCTGATCGTCCCTTTATTTAGTGTTTTATTTCTTTTCAGAAAGAGGGTGAAGGACTTCCTCAGATCCGGAAAGGCGATTTCTTCTTTTAACTCATAATAGCATCGCAATAGAAGCATTTTGGAATGGATGGTGTGGGTGTGATCTCTAAAACGCGCCTCTCTGAGCAATTCCATCGTTTTGTCAAAATCTACCTCTCCAAAAGCTACTCTTGCCAGTGCAATGGTTATAATGTCTTCTTTCCACTCTTTCGGTAAATGATCCTTAAATTTTTCCACGAACGACCTGGTCCACTCAAATTCGCCTAAGTCGCAAGCCGTATTCACGATGTTAAGAAACTTGGGCTCAGAAATATATCCATCCGTAATAATCAAATCATGCTCAATGCCCTTATTAAAAATATCAAAAGCCTCTTTGGTGCCTTTTGCATTTCCCTCATGGTTCAGCCGAATAGTGTAGTTGGTTAGATAGGATAAAAAGGAGTTCTGATCTTCGTCATTTAGATTTTTAATATGAATATCGGCCTGATTCTTAACCTCTTTTTTTGAGGAGCTGTCAGAGGGAATACTTAATGTCTTTTTTAGTAAAAAAAAAGTTCTTTCATTGGGTTGATCAATGAGCTCTAGTAAGTTGGAAAACATTTCATGCAAAAAATTAAATTCTTCATCGAGCAATTTGTTGGAGGCTGATCCAGTGGCTTTTTTATCACCAGGCGCTTCCTTGTGTAAAATTTTTTCCCTGCTTTTTAGCTCACATTGATGTTTCAGTTGGAGTAATTGGTGATAACGATCCAAGAGTTGCACAGCCTTCTCAATGGAATGATCTTTTTTATTAATCTTATGAGTCGGGGTAAAATAATATTGAAAATGTTCCAACTGACTAAGATGTAGAAATTTGTCTATGCTGATTTCATATTTGGAAATGCTCTCCCTTAGCTTGTTGATTCGGCTGTAAAAAAAGTCATCCAGTTGTTTTTCCTTATATACCGGTAGCAGGATCTGGTACTTCAAATGGTCATTTTTTTGAATATATTCCCAGGCAAGGAATTCTTCAAGCCAGCTCAATAACTTATGAAGTTCGTTGGAAATTCTTTTGTCTACAGCCCCCTGATCATTAAAAATGCGCTTGGCCACATATGGTTTCGAAAGTTTCGGACTGTCCAATTCGGGGTGGAATGAATTAATGTGATGGAATAACGCAAGCGCAATCTCTTGATTAGCATAAAAGGCCTGTAGGTATTTTTCGAAATTACGAACTTCCTTTTTTTCTAAGCGCTTAAGAAAGCTGATGAATTTACTGTTGTGCATAACTGGTGAAGTCTGTTTTCAGTTCAGTTTCGTTCAACGAAACTACTTTTTTTAAGGGGAAAATAAAAGGAATAATAAAAATTAAGTTCTATTTGAAAATCAATTGGTTAGTTGAAGAAAGGAGCTGGAAAACTGTCGTATAGAAGAGGAAACCAGGGTAAAATGTTCTTGAAGCTCAAGAGGAATTTGTTGACTTTTGAATCAATGCAACTGAACTGCATTTACACCAGCCCAAACAAAAACACAAGCTGAACTCTAGTTACCATGACGGCCACTTGTAGCAATATAAGTGGCTCGTCTGGTTATAGCAACTATTAAACCCCAGTTAATGAATAAAGTATACCAAAAAGAAGTACTGGACCTTTTCAGCGACCGGCTCCGGCAAAACTTCAAATCGCATTGTGTTAATTGCCATATGCCGGATGATCTGGCTCATTTTGTGACCTACCTGATCGATCGGGATCTGATTAACTCGAGCATCATCCGGAAATATGCGATCAAAGAGGCTTATTATGACTTGCATGAAAAAGAAGAGATCGGCAAAACGCAGGTGGTGCAGGTATTGTCGAAACGTTTTAACGTAAGTAAGCGAACGGTGTGGAGTGTGTTGCAGGAGGATAGTCAATGAAAGCGCGGATATGTTTTAAAAAATGAAAAAAAATCATATTTTTAAAATACAATCATTTAATTATGGACCTCCTTCTCCTAACCCCTATCGAAACAGAGTACAATATTGTCCGGCAATACCTCTCCGACCTTCAGCCGTTTCAAATAGGTGGTGCCCATTACGAGACAGGAACTTTCCAGGGAAAACATCATCATTACAAAGTCGCTATTCGCCAAACGGGCTCCCGAAACACGGCCATTGCACTCGAAACGCAAAAAGCTATTCAGCATTTTAGACCCTCTATCATAGTCTGCATGGGCATAGCCGGAGGAGTCAAAGACGTAGACTTGGGCGATGTAGTCGTCGCCACCAAAGCTTATGGTTATGAATCCGGAAAGGAAACAAAGGATGGCCCGGTCATCAGGCCTAATGTCCTGACTTATGACAGGGAGATCATCGAATTGGCCAGAACAATCAGCAGAGACGATGGTTGGAAAAAGCGTTTAAGAACCAGCGGCCAAGACCCCAAAGTCGTTTTCGGGCCCATCGCTTCCGGCGATAAGGTGATTGCCAGTACCGAATCGCCTATCTATAAGATACTGAAACAGTCTTACAATGATACCACTGCTTTGGAAATGGAGGCCATCGGCTTTGCCGAAGCCGTTCAGGATCATCGCGAGATACGCAGCATGAACATCCGCGGCGTTTCGGATCTGCTGGACAATAAAACAAACACCGACGGACATGGCTGGCAGGAAATCGCAGTTCATCACGCGGCGGCCTTTACTTTCGAGCTACTATATCAAATGGATTTTAGTAACCTCAAAATATATGTTGTGGAACCAAAACAAATTGCTTCTAATTTAATGGAATTGATTTCAGACAAGCTTCAGTTACCACAGTTATTAAAAACTGACCAACCTTTCAGAGAAAGCCTTCCTGATAATACTCAGAAAATTTGGAACATCATCCGGCCAGAAATTATTCAGGCGGTTGAAGGGCAAGAAGAGATGCTAGAAGATGAGGATTTCCGCGACAAGATTCTTGGAAATATAGAGATCAAACTATTAATGGTCATGAAGAAAAACGAAAGCCTCAAAAATGACCTGGAAGCGCTACTGAAAAAGCAAGCCGAAGAAGCGCCCCGCTCCAATGTGACGATATCCAATAGCAAAAATGTCATTCATGGAAGTGATATCAAGGTAGGAGGGGACTTTCATTTGGGCGACAAAAATTAAATTAAAGAGCCTGGCCGTCAGGCCAGGCTCTTTAATAATCTCTTTTCAACTCCTTCACCAACTCATTCAAGCCATACACAATCCGGTTCGCCCGAACCGTCGCATCTGCATCCGAAATGAGCGAAGCCCTTCGGTCAGATTGTAGGCTGTTCCATTGCTGTGTCAGAAGGATGGTGTGATCAGGAAGAGATCCTCTCATATTTTTGGTAGCCAAAAGCATCAACTCTAAGGCTTCTCTGATCTGACTTTGAGTAATCAGGTTTTGTATCTTCTCTGCAATATCAGCATTTTCTCCTGCTTCCGGGCTTTCTTGTTGCTGTACCTGGTGAATATTAATGACGTCGCCTATGTGGACGTTCCCTCCGGCGCTGATGGAAGAATTGGAAATGGTATTCTTGCTGTTTTGGATGGAGGAGCCGCTTTCCGAAGGATCATTATCACCTTTTTCCTCATACCCATTCAATTCGTCCCGGTAGGTATCCAGGGAAGTTTTTATTCGAGCAATTTGTATTTCACTTCTTTTCTGTTCGTTGGGGTTGTCGGTATAATCTCTTATATTTTCCCATTCGATTAACTTATCCTCAAGTTCCTCGATCTTGCTTAGGAGGTGTTTTTTTCTTTTCATGGAAATTAGCTTGATGAACTGATTTAAATTTATTCAGGCTGGGCCGCCGCCCAGCCTAATAAGTTTAAATTAGTTCGATTATATACTTTAAGGTTTAATTTTTCATAAATATAAAAAAAACTTACTGCTTCCACACCTCTTCACAAGCCGCTGCTCCATTTAATCTACATTCTTTCTGCTCTTCCACCACTTCCGTACGCTGCCACTTTTTTCCCTTCATCACCATGTCCAAAATAGCTTCCGACATGGGCTGCACAAAATCAAAAAGCGGCCGGTCGTTCCACTCGTGTGCTCCGCCACACTGCGCGACGAGCCAGTAAGCGGCGTCCAGGTGATGCAATCTTTTGGCGATCGAATTGGCTCCGTGGAGCATTAGGTATCCCTTAGCTTCTTCATCGCAATAGTGATGCGGTGCGGATCCGAAGGGGACCAGATTGTCGCAAGTGCCGTGAAAGAGTAAGGTCGGAATGGCATTGGCCTTTGTGATCAGATTGGTATCCACGATGGCGCCGGCCAGGCTGATCACTCCGCCGTATTGGAAGTCTTCAGGAAGAGAAGGTGGTTCGGGCAGCCCCTTCAAGTCTTTGGCAGACCAGTATGCGGCATGCAACACCGCTTCTGCTCCGGCCGAGCTGCCGGCCAGGATGATCTTGCTGCGGTCTACACCCAATTGCTCGGCTCTTGATAATATAAAATTAGTAGCGCGCCAGATATCTTCCGTAGCATATTGAAAGGTCCGGATCTTATTTTTCGCAGCCTGATCACAACCGAAGGACTTGCCCTTCATCGTTAGTCTGTACGACATCGAGGCTACCGCATAGCCACGCCGGGCCATACGTTGAGCAAACTGCCGATAGCGGAGTTCATCCCGGCTGCCGCCCGAAAATCCTCCGCCATGCACGTATAGTACGAGCGGCCGGGCCTGCTGTACATCTCCCTCCGGCTGATAAAAATCAAGTGCCAGCGTTTCTGTTTCGTCCCGGTGGTAGGTAATGGTCCGGCTTTTCACCTCAGTAAAAACTTGCTTCAAATAACGTCCCTTCGGCAGGTACAATCGATTGGAAAATAGCCAGGGGAGTAGCTCAGGCTCTGCAAAGGTTGCGTCCCAACTATTATGGTTGGCTTCAGGGTATTCGGTATATTGTACATCCGCGTTTAGTTTTCTTAGCTCAGCTACTACCTTTCGGGAGTTTTCGGGCAAAACGATGTCGTCCTGGCTGCCATGAAATACCCACATGGCAGTATTCGGGGCGTATAAACCCGCGAGCATAGGATTTCCACCTCCACAAATCGGGAAGGCAGCTGCAAACTGGTTCGGCCTTCGGGCCAATAACTCGAATGTGCCAAATCCTCCCATTGATAAGCCTCCCACATATCTTCGTGCAGGATCGATAGGTAGATCCTGTTCCAGTTGATCCAATAGGCCTAAAAGTAGTTTCATTGAAGGATTGGGATTCACTCGAAATGGAAAATGCCGGCCCGCTTCAGTTTGTTCTACCTCCGACCAGTATCCTTCTCTGGGGCATTGGGGGAAAACCACCAATGCCTGGAAATCCCTCCTGTTTTTTTCTTCCAAAAATAGTTTGGACCCATGCACCAGCTGTAGCTCATTATCCCGACCGCGTTCGCCGGAGCCATGCAGGAACAACAGTAGCGGATAGGCTTTGTTTTCGTCATAATCCTTCGGATACAAAATGCGATAAGGCAAAGTGTCTCCCTCAGCTATGAAAAGCTTTTTGAGAAAAGCATCGGTATCTTGTGAATAGACCTGAAAAACAGAAAAGAAGAAGAATACCAGACAAAAGAGGCTGCGAAGTGACATAATTAGCTATTGGATTGTTTTCGTTAGACTAGAATATTACATAAATTTTTTAGATTCGGGAAGTTTCTTTTCCAATAAGGTGGTTAAAGTGCTGATGATTGATTTCGTCAACAGCCTAAAAGTAGAACGATTTGAAGCTTACAAGCAAGTTGATCATTTTGGTGTTCCTCCCCTGGCTGAGCCTGGCCAACGGCCCCTTGCTGCCCAAGATCATTAATTTTGATAAAGAAGACTATCAGGCTCACAATCAAAACTGGGGGCTTACGCAGGCCTCTTCTCACATCATGTATTTTGCCAACAACAATGGACTGCTCGAATTTGACGGTCTGAGCTGGCAGAGCCACCTGCTTCCGGAAAAGCAAATAGCTCGCTCTGTAGCCAGCGATTCTATGGGACGGATCTATACAGGGGGGTATAGGGAGTTCGGGTATTGGACCAGGGATGAATTGGGGAAATTAGAGTATACCTCGATCTCAGCAAATCAGTTGCAGGGAGAAGCCTTGAGAGAAGAGTTTTGGCATATACAGGTCACAGATAATGCAGTCTATTTTCAATCTTTTTCAAGTTTATACCAATGGAAAGATGAACAGCTCAAGCGCCTGAGCCCTCCAGGCAATATTATGTTTGTCAGCCAGGTCGGCCAGCGTTTAATTGTACCGGTTATCAGAGGTGGCCTGTACGAACTGCTCGATGACGGCAGCTTTCAGCTTATTGGAGGGGGCGATATTTTTCAAGATAAGATCATCAGTTGCATTTTACCCTGGAGGGATCAGTTTTTGGTTGGTACGGCCAAGTCTGGTCTGTTTGTTTTTGACGGCCTTTCTTTTTCTCCCTGGCAGGTTGAGGTAAACCCATTGCTCCAAACTTATCAATTAAATAAAGGAGTCTTCTTACAAAATGGACAGTATGCTTTCGGAACCATTTTGGAAGGCTTGTTCGTCGTGGACCCCAAAGGCCGCCTACTTTTTCATTTTAACCAGGAAAACGGCTTACAGAATAATACCATTTTATCTCTTTTCCAGGATCATCGCAGCAATCTTTGGCTAGGACTCGACAGCGGGATCAGCCTGATACCGTTAGGACAACCGCTTTTATTTTATGAAGACCTCAAAGGTATCATTGGTTCCGTCTATGCGGCTGAGATATATGGAAAAAAACTTTTTATCGGTACGAATAGAGGTCTTTTTTACCGCTCCTGGCCTCTGCGAAAAGAGGATGACTTTCAGTTGGTGCCGGGTATGCAGGGACAAACCTGGGACCTCTTGTCGATTGATGATGAGCTGCTTTGTGGACACAACGAAGGTACCTTTCGAATTGCTGCGGACGGAAGCGTCGAACAACTTTCTCAGGTGACCGGTGGCTGGAAGTTTTGTACCTCTCCTGAAGCGCCGGATCGGCTGATAATCGGCACTTATACCGGCCTGGTATTACTGATTAGAGATCAAGCTACAGCTAAATGGCAATTTAGGGATCGTGTTAACGGCTTTGGTTTTCCAGTCCAAAACCTCAAAAAGGCCCCGGGTGACAATCGGTTCTGGGCCATCGTTCCCAATGAAGGTGTTTTCCAGCTGGTTTTGAACGAGGCCATGGATTCGGTCGTGACCTATACTCATTACACAGAAAAGCTAGGTCTTTCCGCCGAGTATAGGGTAGATCTGCAAATCGTGGGGGCCAAAGTGCTGGTGCAAACTGACGGAAGCACCTATGTTTATCAGCCTGAAGAAAATGTTTTTAAGCAGATAAGCGAAAAGCAAAAAGAGTATCCTAATCAGGCCGGCAAACGTATTTGGATCGATGAAAAAAATATGCTGGTACTACAGGATCATTTTGTTCAGTTCATACATGCGGAGCTTGATTCCGTTAAGCTCCCGATCCGGCTCATTCCGGAGTATGAGATGGTGAAAAAAATAAATGATTCCCTTATCCTTTTTGGCCTGGATGAAGGCTTTGCTGTTTTGAATGCTAAAAAAATAAGTCACGAGACTCATTCCCCGGCGCCCTACCTTAAGGGCATCTCTTTTTCAGGGAGAAAAAAAGGGGACGCCCTGATCCGCTTGAACAATGAAGGTTTTTGGGAAGTGGAGGCCGGAGCGAATGACGTACGTTTTGAATTCTCCAATCCGGTATTCATACACCCTGTGCGGGTCAGGTACCGCCTGCTTCCCTTTCAAAAAGAGTGGTCGGGCTGGAGTTCAGTTTTTTATAAAACATTTACCAATTTGCCGCCGGGAGAGTATTCTTTAGAATTACAGTCCAACACTTCCCCTCACATTTATTCAAAGCGCTTTTTTCTGAAACCTTATTGGTATCAGACCAACTGGGTGCTGATTCCATATATACTTCTGATCGGCTTGGTTATCTTCCTCCTGAATCGCTGGCAGAAAAAAAGACTTTTGCGCCAGCAGAAGAAAATGTTGCTACAAAAAGAAAAACAATTTCATCAGGAAAGGATTCAGCTAAGGAATGAACAATTGCAGAAAAACATCCTCAGCAAAAGCCGGGAATTGGCTAATTCTACCTTTAACATTATCAGAAAAAATGAAATCCTCATCACCATTAAGGAAGAGCTCAAAAAAATAAAGTCCGACAGAAACAATGGCCAACAAAAGAATCTGCACCAAAAAGTCATTCGCTTAATTGACCGGCACCTGGATCATCATCACGACTGGGAGGTTTTTGAGGAAAACTTCAATGAAGTACATGAAGTGTTCCTCAAAAAGTTAATAAAGCAATATCCCGAATTGACACCCGGAGATTTAAAACTAGCTGCCTATTTAAGAATGAATCTCTCCTCCAAAGAAATCGCCCCGCTACTCAATATCTCGATCCGTGGAGTAGAAAATAAGCGTTATCGACTGCGCAAAAAACTGGACTTACCTGCCGAAGAAAACCTTACCGAGTTTATGATCAACTTCTAGATAAAGGCGAACGGACTGTTGAATTCAACTGCTTCCAGGCTGCCTTGCCCCTATATAGTGATTTTTATCAATGGCGTAGTAGTAGTGAGGTCGTAAATTAGATAATCTAAAATGTAATTATAATATTGTAACGGAATTAATAGACAATGCCAATTTTTGTTTTGGCTTATTTTGATTTAATGTGTTAAAGTTTTGACACTTTGCGATGTTTTTTGTAGTCTATAATAAGATGGTGAGGTAAAGAGTCTTTCTTTTTCACCTTACATGTATGAAACTAAAAAGCACTAGATGAAGTATTTCTTACTCACTGGCTTCCTCGTAAGTTTGTGTATTCTCTGCCTGGATGCCCAACCATCCATACCAGGCAATGTTCGACTTTTTTCCTACGACAGCCATTTGGAAATCAAATGGACCCCTTCATCAGGTGCCTCTATTACCAATTATCGGATTCTTCGCTCTGAAGACGGCGGGAACACCTTCCAACAAATAAGCCAAACCGGCGCATCCGATACCCTTTATATCGACTTCATCGGCCCGGATGCCTATGACCAAACTTTTCAATATCAGGTAACAGCTGTTGACGCCGCTGGAAGAGTGTCTGAGCCGAGCGCCCCCATCTCCGCTTCCACACATTTAATGAGTGATGAAGAATTCCTGGATATGGTGCAGGCCTATACCTTCCGCTATTTCTGGGAATTTGGTCATCCCGTTTCAGGCCTGGCCCGCGAACGCAATACTTCCGGTAACTTGGTTACTATGGGCGGTTCGGGCTTTGGCATTATGGCCATTTTGGTGGCGATCGAGAGGGAGTTTATAAGCTGGGAAGACGGACTTGATCGTTTGTTGGATATGGTCGTTTTCCTGGAGGGAGCTGATCGCTTTAGAGGGGTATTCCCACATTGGATGAACGGCGAAACGGGGCGGACGATTCCCTTCAGCCAGTTTGACAATGGCGGGGATATTGTCGAAACAGCCTTTTTACTTCAGGGCTTACTTACTGCGAAGAAATACTTTGACGGAGACAGTGTAGACGAAATTGTACTACGTACGAAAATTGACGGCATCTGGGAATTTGTGGACTGGAACTGGTACCGCAAGCAAAATCAGAATGTCATCTACTGGCACTGGTCGCCCGAGCACCAGTTCCGCATCAACCTGCCGGTGCGCGGCTTTAACGAAACGATGATGGTATACTTGCTGGCCGTCGCTTCACCGACGAATGCGGTTCCAGCTACCCTATATCAAAAGGGCTGGGCCGGTGGCAATTATGAAAACGGAAAATCTTTTTTTGATATACAACTACCGCTCGGTCCTGACCTGGGAGGCCCCTTATTTTTTGCCCATTATTCCTACATTGGTTTTGATCCAAGAAATATTAAGGATGAATATGCCAATTATTTTGTTCAAAACAGGAATCATACCCTGATCAATCGGGCCTATTGCATCAGCAACCCGAAAGGTTTTCAGGGCTATGGCGAAAATTGCTGGGGCCTCACCGCCAGCGACGACCCCAACGGCTACCTGGCCCATGCCCCGGGCGGTGCCAGGGATAACGGCACGATCACTCCTACCGCTGCCCTGTCGTCCATGCCTTACACCCCTGAGGAATCGATCGCTGCGCTTAAGCACATGTACCGGGTACACGGGAAAGATATTTGGGGGCCTATGGGCTTTTACGATGCCTTTAATGTAAGCCGCAACTGGTACACCAACTCCTATCTGGCCATTGATCAAGGGCCCATCATCTGCATGATCGAGAATTACCGCAGTGGTTTATTGTGGGATTATTTTATGCAAAACGAAGAGATCCAGTCTGGCTTAACGGCTATAGGTTTTGAACCGGATACCACGACTACCTCAACCAGAACAGAAGTAGTCGCGGCCAATTTTTTCCAGTTAAAAAGCTGGCCCAACCCCACTTCTGAACAGCTACAACTTTCATTTTTTCTAAATGAAAAGGCCACAGTTAAGATGAATGTAACAGACGCTTCAGGAAGACCGATCAAACAATTACAAAAAAAGCAACAACTCGCACCCGGGCCCCATCGATACACTTTTGATGTTTCGGGTACTGAGTCAGGCATGTATTACCTGTTTTTTGAGACGGACAAACGAACAAGTATTGTTCCTTTCCAAATAATTCATTAATCCAATTTTTAATTTCTTATCGCCATGAAAAAACTGATACTTTCCTTTTTACTACTTGTTGGAGCCCTCACCTTTACGACGGCTCAGGTAGTATATGAAACTTTTGAAAACGGAGCTAATTTACCCTGGAATGCTGATTTTGGGGACGGCGCTGTAAACGTAGTCGTCAATCCACCGGATGCCGATCCGCTGGGCATTAATGCCAGTGACAGTGTGGGGTCTTATCAAAAGGTTGAGGGTAGTGCTTTCAGCTTACTGATCGCTGTTTTGGACAATGCTATGGACCTTTCCGTGAATAATCAGTTCAAGATTCAAGTCAACAGCCCGGTACGGACCGACTTCATCATGAAGCTGGAAGGAGGAGGAAATGCCATTGAACAACGCAAACATATTGCCATTCGGGATAACTGGATTGAGTATACTTTTGATTTTAGTGCTGCTTCTGAGATTACTACTTTAGACCGGATCATCCTTTTCTTTGATCCAGGTGTCGCAGAATCCAGCGATACTTTCCTAATTGACAATATAGTGGCCGTCCCTGCCGGCGATTGTGCCGGTACGATCCCAGAACCGGGTATTGTAGATGACTTTGAGTGTCAAAGAAATGTGGCCGTTGGTAGCCCAGGTTTCCTGGATCTCACCGTTGTAGACAATCCCGATCCTTCCGGCATCAATACCAGTTCAGGGGTAGGAAGGTACCGCGATACCCTTGGTGCCTTTCATGCACTGGTATATCGTAATGGAAGCGACATAGACCTGGTCGCCCGGCCTATCTTTAAAGTGAAAGTTTGGGCACCAGTGGCAGGTCGTTTGTTAGTAAAACTTGAAGGAGGAGGCTCCGGAGCTTTTGAAGATGATGCTCAGATTACAGAGCTCAATACCTGGGTGGAGTATACTATTGACTTTCGTAGTCAGGCCGGAGCCAGCCATGAGGACCTGGTGTTCTTTTTCAACGCAGGAGTTGATGCCGGCGAAAATGATATTTATTACATCGACGATATTCGCTTCGAAGCGGCTCCTACCGGAAGTATACTCGAAGATTTTGAAGAAGGCGGAAAGCTGACCTGGGAGTCTCTGGGAGCAGAAGCCGTGTTTGGAACATACAACGGCATCATTGCCAACCCGGATATGACCGGGAATGAAACGGCCAATGTGGGCTCTTACACCAAAGGAAGCTCTGAATTTGGTGGCGTAAAGGCTAATTTGCCATCTGATTTTTCCATCAGCTTTTTCCCCCAAATGAATCTACAGGTATGGGCGCCGGCTAACACCTCTAGCGTAGCGATGAAGTTATTCAGCCCTTCTCAAGGCTTAAAAGAGATCAAGCAAGATCTTCCAGGTAATGAGGAATGGGTAGACCTGACCTTCAACTTTGTAGACTTCCAATCTATCGATGATTTTGAGCGGGTAGAGATCGTCTTTGATGATGCTGTTGCTAACTCAGGCACCTGGTATTTCGATAATCTTTCCCTGGGAGAAGGTACCACTGATCCTTGTGAAGGAACCGAGCCAATGCCTAATGTAATTGACGACTTTGACTGCCAGCGTAATGCGGCTCTGGTTAATGGCGTCAATGATATTGAAATTATCAATAACCCGGATCCATCCGGCATTAATCCTATTTCGCTTGATAAGGTGGCCGCTTATACCGATGTATTTGATGAGTGGTCAAATATTTTGTATGACTTTGGAGAGCCAATAGATCTATCTGTTTACAACCAGCTTGCCATTAAGATCTGGTCGCCGGTTGCCGTACCTGTTTTATTTAAACTAGAAGGTGGTACCACCGGGGTCGCAGAAGTTTGGCAGGATATTACGACCACCGGAGAGTGGGTAGAGTATGTGATTGATTTTAGTGAACATGTAGATACGGATAATCCTAAATTGGTAATCTTCTTAAATGGAGGAAATATCCCCGCTCAGGAAGATGTCTATTATATTGATGACATCGAATGGCGTCGGGCTCCATACTCTGCCTGTGTCGCTAATTTTGAAACGCCGGAACTTACGCTTACTCAAGGTGGATACTTCGAGAATGGATCTCTGAATGATATTGGAATAAATGTTATTGAAAATCCAGACAAATCAGGCATTAATACCAGTGATTCTGTAGGCGTTTATCGCGAGGCAGCTGACGGAGGACAGCCCTGGTCCGGTTTGTTCCATTCGCTGGATGCCGATGTCGTATTCCCCGATCCGAATAATAAGACGATTAGCCTGAAAGTATGGATGGATCATGCCGCCGGAGTCGTATTCAAAGTAGAAGGCTCTCAAAATGGCTCGCCTGGCAGTGGGGACGTTCGTATGGAATATACAACACCCAATGCATGGCAGGAACTGACCTATGATTTCTCGACCACCAATATCGTGGATGACGGACAATATCGCACACTTACCATGATTATGGATATCGATAACATCCCAACCGAGGATAAGACCTACTACTACGATGACATCCGCATCGGAGATGCTACTTGTCCGAGTATGACGACTTCCATCTTCCGCGTGGACGTAGAGGCCCTGAAGGTGTTCCCGAATCCTGTCAGCCACGAACTGACTATTGAGAACACAGAGAATGTCCAGCAATTCGTACTGACCAACATGCTCGGCCAGACCATGAGCCGCGTACAGATCGACGGCCAGGCCAGAACCGTTATCAGTATGGACCATCTGAAGAAGGGGATGTACATCCTTTCTGGATACGACGACAGAGGAAGACTGATTGCGAACGCAAGGGTGATTAAAGAATAAGAATAAAAAATTAAGACTTTATTGGTTTTAAATGAAGTGCCTTAATTAAGGGGTTGTGTAAAAACTTGTTCTCATCTGCCTGCGGGCGAGGCAGTTTTTCACACAACCCCCTAAAAGTATTCTTATGAGAACTTTCCTTTTGATTACATTAATCGGATTGTTATCGGTATTTGCCTGCTCGCCGGTCTCACAGGATCCATCGGACGAAACAACCGCAGAAATTCCTGCATTCAATCTGGATACTCTCCAGAAAATGAATTTTCGCTATTTCTGGGATCTGGCTGACACGGCTACCTATCAGGTATTGGACCGATATCCGAAACTCACCTTTTCTAGTATTGCCGCTACCGGCTTTGGCCTGACGAGTTATATCGTTGGTGCCCACAACGGCTATGTCAGCCGGGAAGCAGCTGCTGAAAGAGTTCTGAAAACCTTAGAAGTGTTGAGAGGTCTGCCAAAGGGGGATGCCGAAAGCGGGGTAAGTGGTTATAGAGGTTTTTTCTACCACTTTTTGACCCTCGATAAAGCCACCCGCTTTAAGGATGTCGAATTGTCAACCATCGATACAGGCTTATTAATGGCCGGCATTTTGAGTGTGATGTCCTACTTCGACCAGGAAAATGCCACGGAGCAACAAATCCGGGAGATCGCCGATTTTCTGTATCGCCGTGTAGAATGGGACTGGGCCATGAACGAAGAGGGCCGCATGTCGATGGGTTGGCGACCGGAAAGGGGGTACATAAAAAGCGATTGGCGCGGCTACAATGAAGCGATGGTCCTGTTGATCATGGCCATAGGGTCACCCACGCACCCAATTCCGGCAGAAGCCTGGGAAAAATGGTGCTCCACTTATGAGTGGGGAGAATTTTACGGACAAGAACATGTCAATTTTGATCCCTTATTCGGGCATCATTACAGCCATATGTATATCGACTTTCGAGGCATACAGGACAACTACATGCAAGAAAAGGGTATTGATTATTTTGAGAACTCCCGAAGGGCAACCTATTCCAACAGAGAATACTGCATCGATAACCCGATGCAATTTAATGGATATGGTGAAAACTGCTGGGGCCTAACCGCCTGCGATGGTCCTGCCGATGAGAAAAAACCGTTTATGGGCGATTCCATTCGCTTTCGCACCTATTCAGCCAGGGGTGCATCCATCGGTCGAATTTCTGATGACGGCACCATTGCGCCTACTGCGGCCGGAGGGTCTATCCCTTTTGCGCCCGAGATCTGCATTCCGGCTCTGGAGCATATGTGGAATACCTATTATGAAGATCTGGTTGGGGAGTACGGATTTCACGATGCCTTCAACCTTTCCTATACCTGGGGAGAAGGCAATGAAAACGGATGGTTTGATACACACTATCTCGGGATCGACCAGGGCCCCTTTGTGATACAAATAGAAAATCATAAAAACGGATTGATCTGGGACTTGATGAAAAAGAACCCCTACATCGTGTCGGGCCTAAAGAAAGCCGGCTTTACAGGTGGCTGGCTGGATACACTTTAACAGAACGCATAAAGAAATTTACTTAAAAAGAAAAAGCACACATAGATTATGGTAAAGCATCGATTGTATGCCTTTTTAGGCTTGTTTTTTCCAGTTTTATTTATTCAACAGTGGTTGCCAATGCGAGAGTATAACAGCCCCGCCCCACCCAAAACCATAGAAGAGCGGATTGACTCGGTTATGAAGCTGATGACACTGGAAGAGAAGATCGGTCAGATGACCTTATTCACCAGTGATTGGGACGTTACCGGGCCGACGATGCGTGCCAATTATAAGGAAGATATTAAAAAAGGTAAAGTGGGGGCTATTTTTAATGCCCACACAGCTGCTTATAACCGAGAGCTACAGCGTGTTGCTGTAGAAGAAACGCGTTTAGGTATACCCCTGATTTTTGGTTATGATGTTATCCATGGCTACAAAACCATTTTCCCCATCTCCCTTGGAGAAGCTGCCAGTTGGGATTTAGAAGCAGTGGAAAAAGCGGCGCGGGTAGCGGCTATTGAAGCTTCTGCGGCAGGCCTTCACTGGACCTTTGCACCCATGGTGGACATTTCAAGGGATCCCCGTTGGGGGCGGATCTCGGAAGGTGCCGGAGAAGATGTCTTTTTAGGGAACGCCATGGCCCGTGCCCGGGTTAGGGGTTTTCAGGGCGACGACCTGAAAGCCACCAATACCCTGGTTGCTTGTGCCAAACATTACGCAGCTTATGGGGCGGCTCAGGCCGGTCGGGATTACCATACAGTTGACATATCAGAAAGAACCTTAAGAGAAACTTATCTGCCTCCCTTCAAAGCGGCACTGGATGAAGGAGTCGGGACTTTTATGACCTCTTTTAACGAGCTTTTCGGTGTGCCGGCTTCCGGAAGTGAACTATTGATCGATCAGATCCTGAAAACAGAATGGAACTTTAATGGATTCATCGTGACGGATTATACTTCTATCAATGAAATGGTGGACCACGGCGTGGTAGCTGATGAAAAAGAAGCTGGAGAACTAGCTGCTAATGCCGGGGTCGATATGGATATGCAGGGCGCTGTTTTTTATAATTACCTGGCACAATCCGTAAAGGAAAAAAAGGTGAGTAAGCAGCAAATTGATGAAGCTGTTCGCAGGGTTTTGAGGATTAAATTTCAACTGGGGCTTTTTGACGATCCCTATCGCTACTCTGATGTGAGCCGGCAGGAAGCTGCTTTGCTGGCTCCCGAACACCTGGAAGCTGCCCGCGATGTGGCTCGCAAATCCATGGTTTTATTAAAAAACGACCGTCAAACGCTTCCTTTAAGTAAAGAACTGAAAAGTATTGCCGTAATCGGCCCATTGGCCACCAGCCAGGCTGACCTGCTGGGCTCCTGGCATGCCGCAGGCTTTGCAGAAGACTGCGTTTCCTTGCTGAGCGGCCTGAAGGATGCCGTAAGTTCCAATACAAGTGTTATGTACGCCAAAGGCTGCGATGTGATCGGTGGCGATCAATCGGGCTTTGCTCCGGCACTGACCATCGCCAGTCAGGCTGACGTGATTATCGCTGCTGTTGGCGAAGGCTGGGATATGAGCGGAGAAGCTGCCAGCCGCTCTAATATAGATCTGCCAGGCCATCAAAAAGCTTTGATCAAAGCGTTGAGCGGACTGGGCAAACCTCTGGTGCTTGTACTGATGAACGGCCGCCCACTGGCTTTGCCGGAAGTACACCAGCAAGCTGATGCTATGCTCGAAACCTGGTATGCAGGTACCATGGGCGGCCCCGCTATTGCCGACGTATTGTTTGGCGATTATAACCCTTCCGGGAGGTTGCCGGTCACTTTTCCCCGGAATGTAGGCCAGGTGCCTATTCATTACAATATGAAAAATACCGGCCGGCCGATGGATCCTAATGATAAATACACCAGCAAATATCTGGATGTAGAAAACACACCGCTCTATCCGTTCGGGTACGGTCTGAGCTATACTCAATTTGAATACAGTGATCCCACGGTGAATAAATCAACTTTCGGCCCTACGGAAACAGTAAGCGTGGAAGTAAACGTCAAAAATACCGGGCAGTACGAAGGAAAGGAAACAGTACAGCTATACATTCGGGACCTGGTCGGCAGCGTTACCCGGCCGGTCAAAGAATTAAAAGGCTTTCAGCAGATCGTGCTGACCCCCGGCCAAAGCCGGAGCGTTCGATTCGATCTGACGGTAGAAGACCTGAAGTTTTACAACCGAGATATGGAGTGGACGTACGAACCAGGTGAATTTGACATTTTTATAGGCCCTCATTCTGCTGTTACTAATGCGGTCAGGGTTAAACTATTGAAAAAATAAAACCGACATGAAAAAATTATGCTCACTAGCGCTGTTCCTCTCCTTTTGGGGAATTGCCTTTTCACAGACGACCATTAGCGGGACCGTTATTGACGAGACCGGTGAGCCGCTGATCGGGGTTAATATTGTGCTTCAATCGGATAATACGGTAGGTGCCATTACAGATTTTAATGGGGAGTATACATTAGAGGTGCCGAATACGAACGACTCCCTCGTTTTTACCTATATCGGCTATGAGCCACAAACCCTTGCCATTGCAGGTAGAAGCCAGATCAACCTGACGATGAAGCTTCAAACCAATGTGCTGGACGATATCGTCGTAGTTGGTTATGGGGTGCAGCGAAAAAGTGACTTGACCGGCTCCATCTCAAGTGTAGATGCCGAAGAGCTAAACAGGGTTAGTTCCGGTAATGTCGAACAACTCCTGCAAGGTCGTGTGGCCGGCGTGCAGGTGACGCCTGCCTCGGGCTCACCTGGTACCGGCGCTATTATTCGTATCCGGGGAACGGGTACTTTGAACGACGCCTCTCCTTTGTTTGTGGTGGACGGTATGCTACTCAATGACATTGATTTCCTAAACCCGAATGATATTCAATCGCTGGAAGTACTGAAAGATGCTTCTGCTACGGCCATCTATGGTTCCAGAGGGGCCAATGGAGTCATCATCATTACGACCAGAAAAGGCCGGACGCAGGAAACTCAAATATCCGTGGATGCCTATTACGGCCGGCAAGAGGTCGTTACGCAGATTGACCTGACCAATGCCGCTGAATTTGCTCAGTTGGCGAATGAGGTAGCCATCAACGAGGGCCGACAACCAACTTTTGATGATCCTGCTGCTTTTGGAGAGGGAACCAATTGGCAGGATGTTATTTTCCGCTCCGCTCCCATCCAGTCTTATCAGATCAGTGCCAATGGCGGGAACGAGAATATGACCTTTAATGTGTCGGCCAACTTCTTTGATCAACAAGGTATCATCCGGGGCTCCGGTTTTGAACGCCTTACGGCGCGGGTTAATAATGAATACAAGTTATTTGAAGGCGTCAAAGTAGGGCACAATGTGTCCTTTATTCGCACCAATCGTGAAAACGGCCCGGGAGTATTGACCATGGCCTACAGGGCTGAACCTGTGATTCCCGTCTTTAATGAAGATGGCAGTTTTGCCGATGCCACCGTACGAATTCCTGTAGGCAACCCGGAAGCTTCTATTTTTTATAATAATAATAATAATACAGGAAACCGGCTCGTCGGCAACTTGTATATGGATGTCAACTTTTTAAAACACTTTACTTTCCGAACCAACTTTGGTTTTGACGATAATCGCGGGCAAGGCAAAAGCTTTGTACCGGTTTTTGAGGTCTCTCCGACCAGTTTACAGCGCAATGAAGAAAGCAGCTTGAATGTCAGTTCCTCCACGGTGAAATCCTGGCTTTGGGAAAATACCCTTACCTACAGCCAGGAATGGGATAACCACCGCCTGACCTTGCTTGGGGGTATGACCTCACAGGAGTTTTCCTTTGAAAACCTGGGAGGCTCCCGCCGGAACTTCCTGGGCGAAACTGAAGAGTTTTTCTATTTAAGTGCGGGTGAGGCGGAAACCCAAACTAATTTTAATAGTGGCTCAGAATGGAGTATGCTTTCCTATTTGTTTAGGGTGAACTATGTATTTGGCGACCGGTATTTGCTCACAGCGAGTATGCGGGCGGATGGATCCTCCAAGTTTGGAGAGAACAACCGCTATGGTTACTTCCCTTCACTGGCACTAGGTTGGAACCTCACCAATGAAAACTTCATGCAGAATGTTGAGTTTCTTAGCAGACTGAAACTGCGCGGAAGTTGGGGAATCATTGGTAATGAAAAAATCGGCGCTTATGCCGGAAAGCCAACCGTGACATCAAACATCAATGCTGTCTTTGGAGTCACCGAGCAGCTACAGTCTGGAGCTTCCATTGTTGACCTGGCCAATCCGGACATTCGCTGGGAAGAAACCGAGCAGACGAATATAGGGGTGGAGATGGGATTCTTTAATAACCGGCTGATCGCAGAACTGGACTATTATATCAGAACTACCAGCGATATCCTGGTAGCTGTACCGATTCCTGATTATGTAGGTTCCGATTCTAACCCAGTGGTCAATGCAGCGACTGTTGAAAACAAAGGGGTGGACATCAACCTTCAATGGAGAGATAATATTGGCAAGTTGTCCTACAACATTGGTGCCATTGCATCTACGGTTAATAATGAAGTATTAGCGCTGGGAGACGGGCAGGAAGAGATATTCGGCGGAGGCCTGGGCGTCGGTGGTTTATTAGGAACGCGTACGGTTGTAGGACTTCCCATCGGCGCTTATTATGGTTATATCACGGAAGGTATTTTCCAAAATGCTCAGGAGCTGGAAAATTATCCGACCAGAGGCCCGGAAACGCCCGGCGACCTCCGGTTCAAAGATGTGGATGGAGACGGAGTGATCACGACTGAAGACCGCACCTACATCGGCTCTCCTATACCTGATTTTATCTACGCCTTCAATGCCGGCTTTGAGATTTCCGGCTTTGACTTTGCCATTGAGTTTAATGGCCAGAGTGGCAATAAGATCATTAATGCTAAAAAAATGGCGCGTTTCGGCACCTATAACTTTGAAACATCATTCCTGGACCGCTGGACAGAGGAAGGAAGCAGTAATACAGAGCCCAAGGTGACGAATGGCGGGCATAATTATGAAGTGTCAGATCGCTTTATTGAGGACGGGGCCTTCACTCGTTTGAGAACTCTTCAGCTGGGCTATACGCTGCCACGGAACTTATTGGAACGCTTTGGCTTGTCGAAACTTCGGGTCTATGTGATCGGCAATAACCTGGTGACCTGGACGGATTATTCCGGTTACACGCCTGAAATCAGCTCCGGAAGTGTAATTAGTGTGGGGATTGACGGAGGTGTTTATCCGATTGCAAAAACTTATACAGTAGGATTGCAGGTAGGGTTTTAATTAGTAGAAAGGGACCGCCTTTGCTAAAGCTTCGGCGGACAGGGAAGGTAGAAGGACTTTAAAATAAAAACAAGAAATTATGAAAAGTTTATTATATAAAAACAGGCTGGCATTGATCATGATGCTGTTGCTAACAGCTTGTTCGGAAGATTTTTTGGAAAAAAAGCCATTGGGGCAATTATCCTCTGACACTTTTTTCACAACGGAAGAACATGCAATCTTGTCCACCAATACGGTGTATAGTATGCTCCGCAACTGGGAGGTCCACGTTTTTTCCTATATTGGAATTACGGACATTGTGTCGGATGATGCCGATAAGGGCAGTACACCGAATGATGCGAACTTCCTCACGGAAATAGACAACTTTACTTTTGACCCCGGTAATACTGCATTTGGAGGAGTTTGGTCTGGCTTCTACCGGGGTATTTACCGGGCCAACCTCAATATCAATCGGATTCCGGAAATTGACATGAACCAGGCTCTAAAGGAGCGATTAATCGGAGAGAATAAGTTTCTACGGGCGTATTTTTACTTCAAATTGGTCCGTTGGTTCGGGGATGTGCCTCTGATTACTGTTCCTCTGAACCCGGATGAGTACAAGCAGGCTCGTACACCTGCAGCTCAGGTTTATGCTTTAATTGAGCAAGACCTGCTGGATGCCGCTGCATCCCTCCCTACGAGCTATCCGCCAGATGATGTTGGGCGCATTACCCAGGGAGCGGCTCAGGGACTGTTGTCGAAGGTGTACCTCACTCAGGGTAATTTTGCCGGTGCGGAACAATATGCTATGGCGGTTATCAATTCAGGAAATTATGCTTTATTTCCAAATTATTCCGAATTATTCCAACCACAAGGGGAAAACTCTTCCGAATCACTCTTTGAAGTACAGGCAGCTGCTTTTGAAATCGGAGGCGGCGGAACGCAGTACAATGAGGTGCAGGGTGTAAGAGGCGTACCCAATCTTGGCTGGGGTTTCAATCGTCCTTCTGATGACCTGGTAAAGGCTTATGAATCGGGAGACCCGCGCCGGGATGCCACGATTTTTTATCCGGGAGAAGTTTTGCCGGACGGTTCTGACATTATTCGGGATAACCCCAATATCGAAAACGAGCGATTTAATCAAAAAGCCTGGGTGCCTGATCATCCGGGCGGAAACGGGAACGGCCCCGGCAATATCCGGATACTTCGTTATGCGGATGTGTTGCTGATTGCTGCCGAGGCCCTCAATGAAAATGGCAAAGCTCAGGAAGCACTGACCTATCTGAACATGGTTCGCGCCCGGGCTCGAGGCAACAATCAAAATTTATTACCCGATGTGACCACCACTAACCAGGCTGCTCTTCGGCAGCGCATCTGGCAAGAACGCCGGGTAGAACTGGCGATGGAACAACAACGCTGGTTTGACCTCCAGCGACAGGGCCGTGTAGGAGAAGTGATGCGCAATGTGGGGAAAAACTTTGTGGATGGAAAGCATGAACTCTTTCCCATTCCACAAACGGAGATTGACCTAAGCGGAGGCTTGATGATACAGAATCCGAATTATTAAAATTAAAAGGGTGCCCGCCGGCGGGCACCCTTTTAATTTTAATAATTTCAAAATATTTAGTTAACTTGGTAAGCAATCAAATATAAAATGGATTAGTAATGAGCAGACAAGTTATAAAACCTACTTCATCAAGAAATCTGGATGGTGGAGGAAATGGAGATGCTTATATGGAACGACTCTTAAAACTGATTCCTGGAGAGACCGTCGCCATGTATCTTTTCCTACAGGGCGTGATCAACTCCGGCCTATCGGGAGATGTATCCCAGCTGAAGATCTGGCTGTGGGCAATTATCGTCATCCTGGCCGTTGGTAATATTTTTTACTTGAGGCAACAGCAGAAGGTAACCGACCCTCCTCAAATTATTATTTTGACCATTGCTTTTTTCATTTGGATCATGTCTATTGGCGGGCCTTTTGTTTACTTTAACTGGTATCAGCCGTTTATGGGGTCCGTTATATTAGGCTTGTTTACTTTCTTCGTACCCTTGGTGTATACCGGGCCTTCTGTTGGAACTAATAGCTAGTAGCCTAAGGCTTATATTTTTCCAAGAGATCCTGAAACGGTTTCTCTTTGAGGTATTTATTGTAAGGCTCTTGATCGAGGTAATTCTGCATTTGAAATCCTTTTGATAAGGCAATTTCTGTGTTTTTATAAAAAGCTTCTACGTCTCCTATTAAGTCATATGTTTCGGCAAGAGTGGTATAGGGGTAAGCAATGCTCGTGTCTTGATTGATGGCCATTTGAGCATGTACCAGAGCAGAATCCAATTGATTCATGCTATACTCGGCCATTGCCATGTAATTGTAGAAGGTTTGACGGAAATAGCGGGGAGGCATATTGTTTTGTTCGTTAGCTCGTTCGATCAACCGATAGGAGAGGCGTTTGACCTTTGGGTAATTCTTTTTTACATTAAAACATAAAGGTACATATTGTTGGAGTACATCAATATTTAGGGGATCCATGGCCAATGCCTTTTCCAGGTTTGTCAAGGCCTGGGCGTTCTGACCGGTAAAAAAGTTATAGTATGCTTCCGCAAGTTGATAATGAGCTCCCTCCAGCGCTGATTTTTGCTTCATGATCTCGAATATCTCCGTCACGCCGGCGGTGTCTCCATTTTGTTGCCTGAACTCAGCCCAGTTGCCATACCAGAATACTTTATCCGGCTCAGCGTCTACCGCCTGTGCATAGGCCTTGTCGGCCTCTTCAGGCTTTTCCAGGCCCTGGTAACACCGGGCAATGGCATTCCAATACTCGCCCCGATCCGGACGGATTTTGCTTAGCTTTTCAAATAAAGGAATAGCTGCTTCATAGTTTTCAAGTCGGAATTCTGTCCAGGCCCAGTTGTTGTAAATCAGGTCCAGCTCCGGGGCCAGTTCTGCTGCCAGCTTGAACTTTTCGATAGCTTCCTTCTGTTCTCGCATCTGATTGTGCAGATTGCCCCAGGCCATATAGGCCCAACCAATATCTTCAGGGCGGTTTTTTATAATGTCGGCAATAACTTCCAGAGATCTTTCTTCCTCGTTTTTTTTATAGTGGTATACCGCCATACGATAGGGGTCGAGGTGAAGAATAATGCGTTTGGATGCTTCATGTAACAGGTGTTTGATACCAACTGAGCGATCGCTTTCCGAATAGGAATAGGTGGTATGAAAAGGCTCGGTCCCGGTCATGCGCAAAGTTAGGCTGAGGGTGTGATCAATGTCGGTAATCTCACCGGAAATGGATCGGTTTTGCCTGCCCAGGAGATCTCGCAGATAATAAGTAACCGTATTCAGCGTCAGGCCGATACCCATTACCTCTACATTGAGGTCGGGTTCGCCTACATTGCTTTGAATACTACTGAGCGGCCCTTCTTTAACACTGGAAATGAAGTTTTCTACCTCATTCAATTCGTCTACCAGTTTTTTGGCCATCACCACGCCGGTATATCCTGATTGTTCAAAAACCTCAGGTACCTGGAAGGCCTCAATGGCATAGGTTTCATTGCGTAAGCCTTTTATTAGAAAAAAAGTGACCCCCAGTAAAAGAAGGAGTACGCCCAGCCGCCAGCCTGCCTGAAAAACGCCATCACCTACTTGCTTGACCGAACTCCAGGTGATCGGCAACTTTTTGATCCTGCTAAAAATTGGCTTCAGATTCCATTTCATTAGATTGATACTTAAGTTTCGAGATTGCAGAACCTTAAAATATTCATTCAATTCCGTAAATTCAAGGAAAAAACAATACCGCTATGAAAAAACAATATCTAATTGTTATTCTTCTCTTCATTTTCAGCACAAGCTGTGCACAGGATAACGTTCCTTCTCAGGAAGAACAAATTGCAGGAGCGCTGATGGCTGCTCCCGAAGATGTACGAGCGGGTGCAACCGTTTATGGTTATGATCAAAAGGGAGCCTTTGTATTGCTAAAAGAAGGGAAAAACGAACTCACCTGTGTGGCAGATGATCCTGCAAGAGAGGGCTTTCAGTCCGTTTGCTATCACAATTCCCTAAAGCCATTTATGGACCGCGGAAGAGCTTTAAGAGCGGAAGGAAAAACCGCGCAGGAGATCTTTGATATTCGCGAAGCAGAGGCTAAGGCCGGCACCCTCAAGATGCCCGAAAATCCTGCTACTTTGCACTTGTTGGAAGGAGGACCTGAAGCCGCCTACAATGCCGAGACGGGAAAGGTCGACAGTGTTTTTTATCGCTACGTCGTATATATCCCTTGGGCTACGGCCGAATCAACAGGCTTACCCACAATGCCTATGACCCATGGTGCACCTTGGATTATGGACCCCGGAACACATCGGGCGCATATTATGATTACGCCTCCGAGGGGAGAGTAGAGAATTTGAATATTTTGTCGCCCATGGCGACAAAATATTCAAATTCTTTTATTTTTTTGGAGGCTGTGAAGGCCTTACCTCTACCTTACTCGGTAAGGTGCGAGGGTGCATTTTCAATAAGTCGATGGTCATCTGGCCGAGATCTTCAGGCTGTATTTTCCAAGCTTCCGCATCAGTGGGAGTACGTCCGTTGAAATAAGTGGACACAGAACCCGGCATGATAGTCGATACTTTGATGCCCTCATGGCGCAAGTCGAGCATAACGGCCTGAGTGAAGCCTACCAGACCGAATTTACTGGCATTATAAGCAGCTCCGTTAGCGAAGAAATTAGTACCTGCCAGACTGGCGATGGTGATGATGTAGCCTTCGGTTTTTTTCAGCGCAGGAATGGCCGCTTTGACACTGTGAAACACGCCTGTTAAATTAATATCTATCACCTCATTCCATTGTTCAGTGGTCAGGTCTTCGATGGAGGCGAAATGGCCGAGCCCGGCATTGGCGATGAGCACATCTAGCTGTCCCCATTCGTCCAGTACTTTTTGAACACTGGCTTGCTGTGCTTCTAAAGAGCGGACATCTGCCTCGAGGCCAATGGCATGGCCGGGCTTAATCTTGTTTAAGTCGGCTGCGGCCTGGTCGGCAGCCGACTGGCTCCGGCTGGTAATAGCCACTTTCATGCCTTGTTCGATCATGGCCTCGGCAATTCCCAGGCCGATTCCTTTGCTCCCTCCGGTAATGAGGGCGGTTTTTCCTGTGAGTTTTGTATTTTCTGTCATACTTTTGGAAACGAACAGAAAAGACAAAAGTTCAGTCTATTTGCGTTAGAAGCTTATAGGTAAAAATTGAACTTTCATTTTTACTTTTTTTGGTAAAAAATAAACGAATGAAAAATATTTTTTTAGTCCTATTTACCATTCTTTTTATTTCAGCTTGCACTTCGGATAAGCAGGGATCGAATATTGAATCGCCTGGAAAGGCAGGCGAAGAGCAAAGTTCTGATGAGCAGAACGTAGAAGCTGCAGAAAAATCCGAGGCTCCTGATGGTATGGTCTATATCCCGGGGGGGACCTATAAAATGGGTGGCAAAACGGAGCAGGCGGATGCCGACGAATTTCCGCGTCGAACCATCGAAGTCTCTCCATTTTTTATGGATGAACATGAGGTGACTAACCGGCAATTCGCCGCTTTTATAGAAGCGACCGACTATGTAACCGTGGCTGAACGCGATATCGATTGGGAAGAACTGAAAAGCCAGCTCCCACCCGGAACGCCCAAACCGGACGAAGCGGTGCTTAAGGCCGGCTCCTTAGTTTTCCAACCGACGAAAGGTCCTGTAGATCTCTACGATTATTCACAATGGTGGGCCTGGACGATTGGAGCTGACTGGCGGCATCCGGAAGGGCCCGAAAGCAGCATCGAAGATCGCATGGACCATCCGGTTGTGCAGGTAGCCTGGGAAGATGCGCAGGCTTATGCAGAGTGGGTCGGCAAACGCTTGCCTACAGAAGCTGAGTTCGAATGGGCCGCCCTCGGTGGTCTGGAGGACCCCATTTACCCATGGGGCAATCTTCCTCCAGAGCAGGCTGTAGATAAAGCTAACTTCTGGCAGGGGGCTTTTCCTTATCTCGATTCCAAAGAAGATGGGTACGGTGGTACGGCCCCGGTCAAATCATTTCCTCCCAACGGATACGGCCTCTACGAAATGGCCGGAAATGTGTGGGAGTGGTGCGTAGATAAATACCATCATCAGGCCTACCAAATGACCCGTACTCAAAAACTCGTCCATAACCCATCCGGCCCTAAGGAATCCTTCGATCCCGACGAGCCGCTTGTGCCTAAGCGTGTCATTCGGGGCGGTTCTTATCTTTGTAATGATAGCTATTGTAGTGGCTATCGAGTAGCGAGAAGAATGAAATCAAGCGAGGATTCGGCTTTCAATCATACGGGCTTTCGCTGTGTGAAAGAAGTGAAATAAGGAGAGCGAGGGAGTTTCGCATTGGCCGGAGGTGGGCTAGTTGGTCGGGCAGGCCGGTGGGGGAATGGGGTAGCAGGGGCCAGTCCAGCATTTTGCGAGCGGGGCGGTAGTGACCTGGTGACTCCAAGTCACCAGGTCACTACCGGGCCCTTTGCCACCACAAAGTTCGGCAAAAATCCTCCAGCTTTCAAGTAAGTGTCCGCTTTTGTCCGCTTTTGCAAGGTTTTGAAAGCTTTCAGGATGGAGGTCCGTCCGGTGCTTATTGCTTACCTGGTAATGCCTGCTTCCGAACAAATTGAATCACAAATGCCGCTTATGGACGGAAGATTTCTTATTTTTAGTAGCAACTAGCTTTCCCCTCAAGCATGAACTCCCATTTTCTTGAATCATACTTAACTACACTCAGTGGGGCAAACGATTACTATATCTATGGGCGGGTATCAAAAACTACTGATGAGCTATGCTGTTGCAGGCATTGTGTTCCTGCTCCTATGGCCGACTGCTAGCTTATTCTCTCAGGCTCGTCCACTGGTAATAGATGAAGACTTTTACCGGGATTCACTCCACCAATGGCATACCCTTTTGCCGTATTTAGAAGTGCTAACTGACCCAGGACAAAAGATCAACTTATCGGAGCTTGAAGGGAATACCGCCTGGCAAAAAGTAGAGTCGGCACAACACCTGTACAATTGGAAGGGACGGCAATGGCTGAAGCTAAGCATCGAGAATCAACGCAGCCAAACGGTCGAACTTGCCCTGCTATTTCACAACGATTTTCTGGATCTATACTATCGGGATACGGCCCGTAGCTGGATACATCAAAGGGCCGGTAAAGGCAGGCCTCTGACCGATTGGGACAGCCAGCAGCATTCTCCGCCCTTTCGTTCTCCCTATACTTTTCAATTGGAATTGCTCGCCAATGAAACCCGAACCTACTACCTGCAGCTCGGACCCCTAGATCAAAATGCTGTTGTAAATCCATTCATATCTAATCGCGAATTCTTTCTGGAAGAATCTGTCTGGACGTTTAAACGAACACTGGCTACTCAGTCTCTATTTCACGGCGTGCTGTGGGTGATGTTCCTGTTTCATCTGCTCACCTTTTTTATGTACAAAGCCCGATCCTACCTCTTTTATTCACTGTATATTCTATCCTTATCTTTTGCCGTCATTTACTTGTTTGAGTTCGATATATTTCTACCACTGGCGCATATTCCTGGGATTTGGAGGGTATGGTCTAATATTTTACTGTATGGGTTTGGTATTTTTTACAGCCTGTTTCTCCTACATTTTTTACATGACGAAGCCTGGAAGCCGACGTTGAAAAAGCTGATTTGGTATTATGTGTTTTTTTTGATAAGTACCGGAGCCGTATCGACTATTTTATTAATAGTACTGCCCGTCACAACTTTCCCTTCTATTTACAAAAATTGGATGCTACTCCCAGGAGCCCTTTTGGGTATCGGAGGCTTGGTTTACCTTAGTATTCAGTACCTAAGATCTAAAAAGAGACTGGCCAAATTTGTGGCCATCAATAATTTTTTCATGATTGGCGGACTATTGGTTAGTACTTTGATCGGATTCTCCGGTCTGACCATATTTGGCGATTATAGGCTCACGCAAATGTGGGCCATCCTGTTTCTGGAAGGCACTATTATTTTACAACTGATCAGCTTTTCCCTAAGCCTGGGCTACAAAGGACTGGAAACTGAGCGCGAACGGGTGAAGTTAAAAGAACTGGACCAATTCAAATCCCGCTTTTTTGCCAATATTTCCCATGAGTTTCGAACACCCCTCACGCTTATTCTGGGGCCCGTGCAGAATTTGATGTCTTCACTCAGCAAAAAAGCGGATCAACTCCAGCTCAAAATGGTGGAGCGCAATGCCCGGCGGTTGCTCCGTCTCATTAATCAGATACTGGACCTCTCAAAGCTGGAAGCGGGAAAAATGGAACTGGCTACCCGAGGCTTTGATTATATCCATGTCAGCAAGGCCATGTTGTATTCTTTTCAGTCGGCTGCCAGAGAAAAAAATGCTTCGCTTGCCTTTGAAAGTGAGCTCGAACAGTTGGAAGTTTTCTGGGATCAGGATAAAATCGAGCAGGTGTTGATCAATTTGCTTTCTAACGCATTGAAGTATACGGCAGCCAACGGAAAAATTATATTGAAGGTTTTTACGGAAAAAAAACGGACAGGTGCTTTTGTCGTGACTTCCGTTGAAGATGATGGCATCGGGATCGACCTTGAGCACCTACCATATGTTTTCAAAAGATTTTATCAGGCCGATCACCAAGGCTTCGCCACCCAACAATCCAGTACCGGCATAGGCCTAGCCCTGACCAAGGAATTGGTCGAATTGCACAAAGGCAAAATTTGGGTGGATAGCCAAGCAGGAAAAGGAACCACTTTTTCTTTTTCAGTACCACAAAAATTAATGACCAAAGGCAGTAGTTCAGCAAAAACGGTTGCAACCTTAACCAGTGCTCATGATCCGGCTATAGAAGAATCGATTACGGCAATGGAAGAGGAAAAATCCCCTGCCTCCTCAGATGCTCCTTTGCTTCAAATCATAGAAGATAATCCTGAGATCCGACTTTACCTCAAAAGCTGCCTGGAACAGGAATATCAGCTGATTGAAGCTTCGGACGGTGAAGCAGGTATTGAGCTGGCCATTCAAAAGATCCCCGATCTCATCATTACGGATGTGATGATGCCGAAAAAAGATGGCTTTGAGGTGACGGAAGCGATTAAAAGCAATGAAAAAACTAGCCATATTCCTATCATTATCTTAACGGGAAAATCATCGAGAGAGAGCAAAATAACAGGTTTGCAAACCTCGGCCGATGATTACCTGACCAAACCTTTCGATGCAGAAGAACTTCGACTACGTATTAGCAACCTGCTCAGCAATCGGGAAAAATGGGTCGCCCGGTTTAAGAAAAGCTTTCGGCCGGATAGCCAGGTTCTGGACGTCCCCTCCCAGGAAGAAGCGTTTATAAAGAAGGCTTTTGATGTAGTAGAAGCTAATCTGAGTGATGAAGACTTCAGTGTAGAAAAAATGGGAAGAGCTCTCCTCCTCGATCGTACCCAGCTTTTTAGAAAACTGAAAGCTATTACGGGGCAGAGTCCCAGCCAGTTTATTCGCAGCATTCGACTCAAGCATGCCTACCAACTCTTGAGCGGCCGTACGGCCACAGTTGGAGAGATCGCTTTCTCCGTAGGGTTCAGCAGTACCACCTATTTCAATCGCTGCTTCAAAGAAGAATACGGACAAACGCCAGGGGAAGTGATGGCAAGAGACTAATAGGTTGTGCCAATGATTGCCATTGATATTGATGTTGCCATTGATATTTTAACTCAATTCTTTTCTTGTTATCGGTATCGATTACTTCTAACTGGAGTTGGGAGAATGCAAATTTTATACATCAAATGAAGAGTGAGAAAAATTGTAAGTGATTGATTATCAGTAGCATTCAACATATGTGCAATACCCTGCAACATAAGTTCTACCCCTTGCCTCCTGTTTTGTTGCACCTTTGAATCGACATAAGAATTCAAGGATCACAAAACCAATGACCATGAAAACGCTGCTAAATATTTTTTTGATCTCTATCCTTTCTTTTTCCTTCGCTACGGCTAATAGTACATGGGAAGAAACACTCAGAACGAGCATAAACACCTTTTTGCCGGGCTCTGGTTTTTCGTTGGAAAACCTGGATGTCGATTCAAATGCAAAAACCATTTCCGGCACTGGCACCTTTTTTAACCAATCCGGTATTTCATTTTCGGCTTCTTTTTTTAGCGCGACCTCCGTGAGATCTTTTGAGGCGAACTTCCCGGCTCATTTAAAAGTGGGGATCGATCAGGGTTTTATTTCCCAAATTGCCGGACAGCGTGTGGGCGACCTGCTCCCTTCCGGCTTATCTGAAGGGGTATACTTAAGAACGGTTTCCTTCAGTTTTTCTGAAGCGGATAAAAAGGTAGAAAATCTGCAAATGTGGTTCGACTTTCAGGGAAGTTGGTCTTTGTTGCCGGCCAATACGATGCAATTGAGCCAGGTGAAAGTTCATTTTGATATAGATGAGCCTTCTTCAAAAACTGCTCGTGATGCCAAAGGAAATATTTATGGTACGACCCACTTTGGTTCTTTCCCCGTTGAAATGACGGCCAATTTATTTTCAAAAAATAAAGAGGACCTTCAGTTTTCCGGCCGGATCGGTCAATTAGGATTCAGTGAAAGCATTCAATCTCTGGCCGGGAAAAATAGCCTCATGGGCTTGCCGGTGCCTTCTCAGGTGATCAGCCTGAACTTAAAAGATGCGCTGATTAGCGTTCGTCCCAGGCAAAGTTGGGCGAGCATTGACGCGACCTCTAACTGGGGCAACGTCAATTTATGGGCACAAAAAAGCCAGGAGAAAGACAAAAGCATGGATTATGTCGTGGTTATTTCTCCGCCCAAAGGTTTCAAAGTATCCAACATCAACAACAAATTAACGGCGCTGGACGGTCTGGATTTATCCGGGCAGAAGATCGTTTTTTCTTCGGAGAAAAAAGAGAAAAAGGAAACCTCCAAAATACCGAGTTTATCTGAGATTCCTTCTGCCATCAAAAAAGGCTGCAATCTATTGGCCAGATTGGACCTGACTAAGATAAAAATGGACCACTTACTAGGGATAAAAGAATTGATCGTCAATTCTCCATTGACCGATAAACTGGAAGATGTAGTACTGGAATCCGAATTAGATGCAGATATCAAACTAGGTGAGACCAATAAACTGAAGAATGTTTTGTTCCGTTTACAACCTTCGCCCAAGGACTTTGCGATCTCTCTAGTCGGTGTGATGGATGCGAATGTAGGAAGCGACCAACTGAATTTTACCGGAGGTGTAGAAATAGCCATTAATGATCAGGCACTGAACTTCCTTTCCATGATGGAAGGCGACTGGAACGATCCGCTTGGTGTGAGCGGCCTGAAAATGAGTGATGTGAAAATGCAGATGGGAGCGAGCTTTATTACGGCTCCTACCGTTTTGCCGAATGTTGCATTGGACGGAATCTTACACATAGGTCGGTTTCAGGGAAATGCAGCCTTGGCCTTTGATACCCGCAATCCTTCTAAGAGTATGATCTCTGCGAAATTCAATGAATTGGTATTTTGGGATGTCGTAGATATGCTGATCGATGACCGGATTTCAAAGAGGATGCCAGCAGATATGAAAAAGTTCCTGAATTCCATTCGCATGACAGATGTTCACCTGGAAGCGGTACCACAGGCCATGAGAGTATTGGAGCAAAGTTATGAGGCTGGTTT
Source organism: Bacteroidia bacterium (assembly GCA_030430845.1). Taxonomy (GTDB): domain Bacteria; phylum Bacteroidota; class Bacteroidia; order Chitinophagales; family Saprospiraceae; genus JANQPA01. The sequence goes on from JAUIKE010000051.1 coordinate 45,384, forward strand.
CAGAGCAGGCGGGGAGATAGAAGTACTGGGAGTGAAGGGAATGTCGAAAGTGGACTTGAATTATTCTAATGGAATGCTGGTACAGGCGGAGGTGGATCCTATTAAACTTGGGATATTCAAGCTGGAAGGTGCTGGAAAGAATGCTCGCCCTGGCTTTATCATTGACTTGAGAAAAGGGCACAGTCCTAAGGCAGCTATTAACGGGCTAGTCGGATTGCTAGGCTTACAGGCAGAAACGGATATAGAAGTATTGCCAAATGGTTTTCGCTTTAAAGTGGGAGGTAAGGTATTTAATGTTTTTAACGGACAAATCACGGCTAGCGGTTCGGACCTTAAGCGCGGAGGGGATATGTACCTGAAGGTAAAGATGGAAAATGACTTGTTTGGTTTTATCGATCGGGAGGTGATTAAGTTTATTGAGAATAGCACCGGTTCGGCTATTCAGAAACTGACAGAAGCTCAAAGAAAACTGACCAGCGCTCAGAAGGCTGTTCAAAGATGGGAAAAGGAGATCAAGATCATGCGCTCGAAAGTAGCCAAAGAACAGGCTGAAGATCGTGCTAAGATTGAAAAGGCGCAGCGGGATGTAAGCAATGCACAAAAAAAGGTGAATAGCCTGGACAGAGAAATTAAAAAGTTGAAGGCTGAATTGAAAAGAAAGAACAAGCCATATCAAGTGGCCGAAAGAGCCTATATCCGTACTAAAATTGCAGGTTTATATACAGCTAAAGGCACAGCCTGGACGGCTTTGGAGGGATACAAAAAAATAGTTCTGGAGTTAATGAAGAAATTTAACACCAATCCGGATGCGGATGCACGTGTGATCGCCCTTAAAGCCAATAAAAATACGGCTCTGGGCTCTTTGGAGGCGGCTAAAATTTTCATGGAAGGAGTGAAGAAGACTTTGGGCTTCACGGGTGACGTGGCTACTTTTGTTATCGACAAAGGAACGGATGCCTTGATCAATGTAAAAAGTGCAGAGTTTGAAGGTCGTCTGGGTGCTTTGTCTGGCGGCGCCGTGAAAATGAAGATGAAGTTGGAGTGGATGGGCAAATCAAAGGATGTGAGTTTGGACTTTGATTTTAACAGCCCGGCGGAGACCGTGAAGGCACTAGCAAAGAAGTTGATGGATAAATAAACTTAGGTATTCAATGGGGGCTGTCTCATAACTCCTTCGTCGTTATGAGACAGCCCCTTCTTTTTTTGAATGGAAGTCAATCTAGATTAATTAAAACAAAATCGTTAAATTGCAGTGTGAACTACCACCCCCAAAGGAGGTGGCTTCAAGGAACGCATGGGCCAAAGGCCCAACATAAACCTTGAACTTTAGACGCTTCATCGCAATTTGCACCTAGAAAGTTAGGTGGCTGACTATCAC
>JAUIKE010000281.1 GCA_030430845.1 Bacteroidia bacterium
GATTATTCAATGATAGCTATTTTTGCTTCATTTGGACAACAATTATAATTTACATCTGCTTTGGTTTTCAGCAGATCCATTTAAATTGCTAACAGCATAAATATACAATTAATTTTAGTTAAAAAACAACTTTTTGTGTCAAAAATGCCGGCGCAGCCAACATGCATAACCATCGTCAAAGACGAAGGTTTTTAATAAAAATAAATCATCAAAAATGATATTTGTGATAATTTTCGGGCATACATTCCGTTTTCATTGATATAATTACGACAGAGTTACATTTTCAAGGAAGGAACAGAAACCGGTTTTACGTATGAAGCACGCGCTACTCAGGTTCACCATACTGTGTCTTTTTGGCTTGATAGCACATTTTTCATTAGAGGGGCAGACCTTTTTGATGAATGGTTCTGATATTTCCGCCTGCAATGGATTCTTCTTCGATAGCGGCGGAGCAGAAGCTGATTATGGACCTAATGAATCCTTTGTCAGTACTTTTTGTGCGGATACGAGCAGTGACAATTATATCCAATTGCGATTTTCGAGTCTTGATTTGGCAGGAGGTGATCGCCTCTGCTTTTATGATGGTGCGGACACCCTCGCTCCTCTTATTGGATGCTATGATGATTTAAGTAAAAATCAAGCCTTTGTTATTCAGGCTTCAGCTGCTAATCCATCTGGTTGCATTACTGTATTTTTTAGTTCAGATGCCTCTGGTCAGGGCCGAGGATGGCAGTCTGTGATCGATTGTACCAGTAGATGTCAAAGCATTGAGGCGGTTTTGGAAGCCGGCTCTCCGGAGATATTTCCAGCTGACACCGGATGGATCGATCTCTGCCCTGGAGAAACCGTTTCTTTAATCGGCGGGGGGCAATACCCTCAAAATGGCTTGTTGTATGAACATTCCGATCTCACCTCCTCCTTCGAGTGGGACTTTGGGGATGGGACTTTGGCTTTCGGGCCGCAGGTTCAGCATAGATATGAAAATCCGGGAGGATATACGGTTCAATTAAGCATCACAGACCAAATGGGCTGCAAAAGCATCAATTTTATCAACCAAAGAATCAGAGTCGCAGCGCCCCCCCGATTTATTGTGAACCCGTCTCTGTCGGATGCATCTTTCTGCCTGGGTGACACCATCCACATAAACGCCGGATTAAACTACCAACATGACAGTCTTGAACTATCTGTCCTCCCTCCTACCCTCACTTTCCAATCAGCCTCTATCCGTTCGGACTCCCTGGCATTACCGGACGGTGATGGAGAAGCCTACAGAAGTAGTGTTTATGTATCGGGCTTTTCTCCCGGACAACTATTGACTGATGTAAACGATCTGGCAGGAATTTGCCTGAATATGGAGCACAGCTGGTTACGAGACCTGGAAATCACCTTATTCTGCCCTTCCGGTGATTCCGTTATTCTTCACGATCATATCGGCAAAACCGGCTCTGAGGTATATTTAGGCGAACCGGTTGATAATGACGTGATGATCGAGCCGGGGAAAGGCTATGAATACTGTTGGTCGGCAGAAGCCCCTCAAGCAAGTTGGCTGGAATTTATCAGTCAAAACCAGGTCAGTACCCTGCCTGCCGGTCAGTACAGACCTGCTCAGGCACTTGATCAATTGCTAGGATGTCCGCTAAACGGAGAATGGACCATCAAAGTAGAAGATCTTTGGGAGGAAGATAATGGAATTATTTTCTCCTGGGGAATGGACTTCGTCCCGGGTATTTATCCGGACCTTGAGAGCTTTAGTACGGCCATTAACTCGGCTACCTGGAGGAGTTCCCCGGAAATGATTGAGCAAACGGACACCAGTTTTACAGCTGTACCAATGCGATCAGGGGCCAACACCTATGCTTTTTCGGTTGAAGATAATTTCGGCTGCGTTTTTGACACCAGCCTCCAGATAGAAATCCTTCCTCCTAATCAATTATTCTGTTTGTTAAGAGATACCTTGGAAAAAGGCCCATTGTTAAAAGACACGATTATTTGTCAGGGCGGAGCCCTGTCATTAGATGTAAGCCTGGAGTATCCCGATACGACTCCTTTAAGTTTTGAAACGACCCCAAATTATGAATTAGGCAATTCAAATCATCCACATGCCAACCCCTATCGCTCAGAAATCCGCGTAGAAAATATTTTTCCGGATACCTTAAGCCTTGCTGATTCTCAACTTATCACGGTTTGTGTGAATCTCCAAACAGACTGGGCAGAGGACATCCATCTTTTTCTGGAAGCTCCCAATGGTGCTGTATTGGAATTATCCACGCAAAACGGCGCAGATGGAGATAATTATGAGCAAAGTTGCTTTACTCCGTCTGCTACCGACAGCATCGTCAACAGTCAGGCCCCCTTCACCGGTTCATTCCAGCCTGAGGGAGACTGGTCTATTTTGGATAACACGCCTATTAACGGGACATGGACCTTACTGGTCTCAGACGGAGCCGGGCAAAACGAGTTGGGAAGCCTGGTTTCCTGGTCCATAACCTTGAATACTCAAAACGAAATTCGATACGAATGGCTGCCGGATCAGGCTATTTCATGTACCGATTGCGACATGCCGGTTTTTAACCCTCAAAATACGACGGATTACACCCTGATTTTATCCGATAATTACGGCCAGGAATATCGAGATACCTTTACCATTGAGGTTTCAAATGAGCCTTGTAGTTTCCAGGAGTGCATGCTTAGTGGTACGGTATTAGAACAAATTCCTCCGAGCTGTTCCAATAGCCGGGATGGGCAACTGCGGCTTACGGCCGGCGGAGGGGTCGGCCCGTATGAGTTTCGCATCAATAATTCTGTCATTACCGGCGACACCGTTACTTTTAACAGCTTAAATGCCGGTGAATTAATGGTTTTTGTCACGGATCAAACTTCTTGTACCGACAGTTTCACAGTGGACCTGCCACAAGCCGACTCGTTCAGATTGACCCTATTTGTAGAACAGGAACTAAGTTGCTCGGATACTTCCGACGGCATCTTGGTGGCTAATGTACAAGGCGGTCAAAGCCCTTACCAATTTAGCTGGCGTGGTCACAGCTCGACAACCAATCGACTTGAGAATATTGGAGCCGGCACTTATACTTTGTTGGTAGAAGATGGGAAGGGCTGTTTATTAGAAGATTCTGTTCAAATTGTCGCGCCTCTGCCACTGGTACTTGACTTTAATCCACAGTCGCCTTCCTGTTCCAACACTACTGATGGAGCGCTTACGATATTATCCTTAGGGGGTGAAGGTCCATACACCGTTCAATGGAGTACCGGAGCCATCACAGAACAAATAACCAACCTGAGTGAGGGTACCTATGAAGTAACGGTGACAGATAGCCGGGGCTGTCAAAAAACCGCTTCTACCGACTTAATGGCGCCCATTGCCATACAAATAGACTCTTTTTCTGTCAGGCCGGTTAATTGCTTTGGGGGAAACAGCGGTACGGCCCAGGTATTTGTCTCAGGAGGGAATCGACCTTATTCTTATCAATGGAGTGATTCCAATAGCCAGACCGACTCGGTAGCGATCGCTTTATCCCGGGGCACCTATATGGTTCAGGTAAGGGACCAGAACGGCTGTGAAGTAAATGGGGAAGTATCCATCCAAGAACCGGCTCCTTTAGTTGTTAATCTTACCCCTACCGGTATTCAATGTCAGGGAAATGCGGACGGCAGTATTGCTGCTTCTGTTTCCGGCGGGAGCATGCCTTATTCCTTTAATTGGAGCAACAATAAATCGGGACCTTTGATCGATAGCCTGACTAGTGGAACGTACCGGCTTACCCTCACAGACGCCAGGGGATGCCAGGCTCAGGAAAACGCCACTGTTTCAGAGCCTGATGAAACGATGGAGTTGGACATTGAGCAGGTCGGGCGAGGTTGTTTTGGCGAAAAAAATAATGCAGCTACTGTAACGGTCACAGGTAACAACGGACCTGTTGAATATTTATGGAGTGATGGTCAAACGACCGCTCTTGCCCAAGGCTTGGATTCCTTGGTGTACACTGTGCGGGTTACGGACGAGAATGGGTGTTTTGCCCTCGATTCTATAAAAATGGAAGATTTTGACCCGCTGGTACCGAATATTATTATTTCACCGCCTAGTTGTCAGGGTACTTCTAACGGTGCATTGGGTATCAATTTCGTAGAAGGCGGTTCAGGAGCTGATCTGGAAGACCACACCTTTGTATGGAGCAATGGTGCCACCGGATCTTTCGTAGATGGATTAATAGGCGGGCAAACATATGAAGTGACGGTGACCGACCCGCTCGGCTGTCAAGCCACAGCCCGCCGGACGATGACACAGGCTATTAAAATCAGTTATGATGCCAATATTAGCCCGGCACAGTGTTTTGGAGACCGAAATGGGCGAATAGAATTAAGCAACTTAAAGGGGCAAGGCAGTGATTTTCGCATACGCTGGGATATTGTCTCGGGAGGGGATGGTATGCTGGCACAAAACCTGGCGGCCGGTTCTTATTCGTTTACTATTACGGATGCAGCTAATTGTACGCTTGCAGATACGGTCGAAGTATCTCAGCCGCCTCCCGTCTTGATCGAGCTGACTACACAAAACATCGACTGTTTTAACAATAGCCAGGGAAGTATCCGTGCACAGGTCCAGGGCGGCACGTCGCCTTATCAATTTAGTTGGTCCAATCAGGATACTGCTTCGTTCATTGAGGGTTTAACGGCAGGCACTTATACGCTGACTGTCATGGATGGAAATGGATGCCTTGCAGAAAAATCGGCAACCATTCAACAACCCATGATCTTTGAAACCTTCATTGACACCAAAATGCCCACTTGCCAGGGTGATCGAAACGGAGCCATTTCAATTGATGTAGAGGGCGGTTCACCTCCATATCAATTTAGCCTGGACAATAACGATTTTCAATTCAGCAATGCATTTCTGGGCTTACCGGCCGATACCTATACTGTTTACATTAAAGATGAGAACAACTGTACCTTCTTCCAAACGGTCAGGCTCGATGATCCGGACCCCTTCATGATACAAGCAGGCCCACAGAATGCCCGCATCCGGATAGGAGAAAGCCTTGAATTGGAAGCCGATCATACCAACGGGGCCGGCCAGGTAGAATACTTCTGGAAAGCCCCCTACGAAGGAACCCTGAGCTGTACTAATTGCCCGAACCCAATATCTACTCCGACCTATACGATTACTTATGAACTCATCGGCACCGACGAGAACGGCTGCACGGGAAATGACTTTTTAAACATTTTTGTAGAAAAACCCAAAGAGGTACTCGTACCGACCGGTTTTACGCCCAATAATGACGGTCTGAACGATGTCCTGATCGTACACGGAGATGCGGAAACCCTTATCCGTAATTTCCAGATTTTTGATCGCTGGGGAAGCCTGGTTTTTGAGTCCGGAGATTTTCCCGCCAATGACGAGGCCGGCGCCTGGAATGGTCGATATCAGGATCAGGAAGCCGGCAACGGCGTCTATGTGTGGGTCGTAGAAGCTGAATTTGCGGATGGTTCTACAGAGGTTTTTAAAGGACAGACCAGTCTGATTCGTTGATGTTTTAACCGAAAAAGGGAATATGCACAGGTTTTTTACATTGTTTGTATTGGGGATTTTTTTGTTTCAAGCTGATCTTTGGGCACAAGACCCGAGGTTTTCGCAATATTATGCCAACCCGACTCGTATCAACCCGGCTTTGACGGGGGTTTTTGACGGACAAGTCAGGTTACAGGCCCTGTATCGGGAGCAGTTTTCGAGCGTAGTAGGCCCGGAGGCCTACAAGCTGGCAGCTGCCAGTTTTGATATGAGATTGCCTGCCGGAAGGTTTGATAATATTGGCATCGGGCTGGATTTTCTTCGGGATGAAGCCGGCACCTCCAACTTCCAACGATTACATGCCAATGTGGGGATGTCCTACATCAAGCAGCTCAGCGGAGGAGGCCGTTCTGATCAGGCACAATACCTGGTAGGAGGAGCACAGATCGGTTTCGGGCAATGGAGTTTTGAGGCCAACCGCCTCTGGTTTTCATCACAGTTTGACCCATCCAGCATTTCTGTGAATGAGGAGCAAAGCAGTGGGGAGGATTTTGAAGGGCAGGAATACCGGCTTCATATGAGCATCAATGCCGGGCTGTTGTGGTATGCTCTTCTGGGGGAAAATGCCAGTGTTTATCTTGGTGCCGGCCTATACCACGCCAATAATCCCAACATCGCTTTTGCCAATAATTATTTTCAGGCGTTGGACCGTCGGTGGGTAGGCCATGCAGGAGGAGAAGTACCGCTCAACGATGATCTGAGTATACTTCCGGCCGTCATTCACATGATACAGGGGCCCGCCTCCAGTACTACGGTGGGCACGCAATTAAAATATTACGGCCGACAAATGAGTGAATTAGATATGAAACTTGGCCTTTGGGTGCATTTAGGCCAAACGCCGACTTCTTCTTTTCAACTTGAATCAATTGTCATTTCGACGGTACTGGAAATGCCCAGTTTTAGCCTTGGTTTGAGTTATGATTTCACTGCCTCTTCATTAAGTTTCGTAAATGAAGGAAGAGGAGCGCTGGAAATTAACATTGCGTATAAATATTTACAGGAAAGAGGAAGGAGCTATCGAGTAAATTGTCCTAGTTTTTAAAATATTATTATCTTCTTTTTATTCTTCTTCGCTTTCACTCAGTGAATAAAAATAAGTCATTTTCGCCGGCACATCATCGAAGGTTACCAAACCGGTATTCCTTCTGGCATAAAAATAGGCTGCCAGGGCAAAATCTCCGCCACAAGCGGTGGTGTGCATAAACAAGAAGCTCAGCAACAACAGCAAATATTGGCCAGGCAAAAATATCATGGACAATAAGCTCAATAAGGTAATAACGGCAAAAGGCGTGAATGCCAACCAGTAAAAACCACCCTCCTTCACAATAAAATGATGAGCCTGAGCCGTGAAATAAAACTTTTTGAAATTCGCCGTATAATGGACCTTTTCGGCCCCCAAGGCTTTATAAGCCAATCCGTGCAGCCATTCATGCAAAGGGATAATAGGCAAGATTATCAAAACTCCTAAGCCTATTTGTCCGAGTGCTGAGCCAAATGATCTGTTAAGGGCCGTCATATCATACACCATCCATCCAATTAAACAGGCGATCAAAACGATGTTCAGCCAGATAAAGGATCGAGTAATAAGATTCGGTTCTTTAAAGATGCCCTGTACGAAGGGGACCAACTCATTGTGCTGCAAAACATCTTGAAGGCGATACCCTTTTTCAGTCAGTTGTTCTATTTGTAATGCCATAAAAAACTTGTTGAAATCCTATGAACCGAATTTAGGTGATGATGTTGCAATAGAAAAGTTTAACACTGAGTTATTTTGTTTTTCTAGTTATAAACTAGTTTGAATGTAAAGCAGATGGAGGCCCCTGCAATTTTTGCAGGGGTTTTTTATTCAACAAAAAAGGTGGTCGTCAGTTGACAACCACCTTTTTTGTTGAATGAAAAATAATCTAAAAGATGTATCTCAAGCCAAATTGAACCTGCCAGCGCGACAGCAAGCTAAAGTCGTCAACAAAAGTAGACTCCAATGAAGTATCAAAGCTGTAAGTAGGTACGCCATCTGCTACCGATACGCCGATTGGCTGAGTATTGGTAGGGAACTGACGCACGCCCCAGTTGCTGCTGATCAGGTTACCGATATTCAGGATATCGATACTGAACTGTACGGTATTAGGGCTGTCGGAGTCACCGAAGCTAAGATCCTGCAAAATTCTGAGGTCCCAGTTGGAATACCACGGACTCAGGATCGCATATTTTTCGGCATATTCTCCTCTTCTTTCACTCAGGTAGTCAT
>JAUIKE010000282.1 GCA_030430845.1 Bacteroidia bacterium
AGTTGAAAGGGAGCTGGAAATAATTGGAGAAGCCTTAGGTAGAATATTAAAAATCGACCCTGAAATTAAAATTCCTAATGCAAAAAAAATCATCAGCCTAAGAAATAAAATAATCCATGGTTATGATGAAGTAGACAATGTAATTATTTATACTGTGGCTACTAAACACCTGGATATTTTAAAGGATGATCTTGGTGGATTGTGATTTTGAAAATTTAGAAACAATACAAGTTTCAAGCCGCCGTTCAATATTAAAATATTCATTTCAAAGCCTCGGTCCATGAAAAAACGCTTCTCCATTTTAGCTTTTTTGTTGATTAGTCCTTTTTTGCTTTTTTCACAAGCTGATAAAAGGAATGAACAAAACAACGGCACTTCTATAGACTATGTAAAAAATGCAGATGAATTACACCATATCATCCTCCCAGTGAATGAAGACTTGACAAAAGAAATCATTGAAACCATCCAGCAATTTAATGAGCAGAAAGGGTTTCACTCAAGAAGAGTGAGCAGGATGGTGATTAATGATGTCAAATCAGGGCCCACCAATGTAATTGTCATTAGAAAATTTAAAAATCTCGTGCTGGCAAATAGCTATATAGAATTGATGAATGACAATCCCAAGTTAAGAAAGCTCAATCGAGTAGCTATCTCTTATCCAAATTATCGCAACTATCTCATAAAAAAGGATTTTGGAGAGTATCAAAACTTCATAAGAGAGGGGAAATAGTTATTTTAGACTTTAATTAAGTCAACAAATCAACTTTTCACTTATGCTTTCCTTTATCAAAAAAAATCAAGTAATCCTACTCCTATTCCTTTTCCTCCCACTCTTCTTCCTAGCCTGTGATGATCAAGACGATCACGATGAAGATAATGGTCAGGAAGAAGTGCTCGAACAAAAATGGACCTGGACCGAAGAACGCTTCAACGAAGCCGTAAATCAGGTCAGGGCTGGGCGCGACCTGACGCCGAATGGCTGGCCCAATGACAGCAGAGTGGCCGTACTGCTCAGCTTCGATGTCGATAATGAGACCGTCGCCTGGTGGGATGGAGAACCTTCCATTACCGACCTTTCTCGTGGAGAATACGGCTCCAGGGTAGCCCTCAAGAGAGTTGTGGACCTACTGGAGGAATACGAAGTGCCGGCCTCTTTTTTCATACCTGCTTTAAGCCTTAAAACTTCCCCTCAAATGGCGGAGGAGATCAAGAGGCTGCCTCGCCACGAATTCGCCGTGCATGGCTGGATACATGAGCGCAATACCCGAGTACCTGCGGATAAGGAACGGGAAATGGTCGAACAATCTATTCAGGTTTTAAAAGAAATCACCGGGGAAGACCCCGTCGGCTATCGGGCACCATCCTGGAATTTTAGCAAGGCCACACCACAAATACTGATGGATGCCGGCTTTTTATATGAAAGTTCTATGATGTCGGATGATCGCCCTTATGAGTTAGTTGTCAATGGCGAGCCCACCGGCATGGTCGAATTACCGGTAGAATGGATATTGGATGATGCTCCACTATTGAATCCCTTAGGCAATCGATACAGCACTCCAAGACAGTTGATGGAAGTATTCAAAGACGAGTTTGATGTGGCTTACGAGGAAGGCACTATGCTATTGATCACCATGCACCCTCATTACATCGGTCACCGTTCAAGAATTGTAGCGCTGGAGGAATTAATACAGTATATGAAGTCAAAACCTGGAGTATGGTTCGCAACTCATCAGGAAGCCGCAGAGTACGTGAAAAAGCAGGCGGGCTTATGATCTGATATTCAAACTTCAATTGGGAAGATGCTATGGCGCTGTAATCATGACAAATATCATTTTCTGCCAATCTTATTCAGGATATCTTCTAAAGTTGAAACAAACTTTCATTCCTAAATAAAACACTGTAGGAAAATGAAAAAGATCACAATCTTTAAAAAGATATTCCTGGCGGTGTTTTTTGGTGGCCTAGCCTTTACGCTGCTGAATACACTGCCCTCCTGCACAGTCGGTTCCCATCTTCCCAGACCACTATTGATTCAAAAATACGGCCCCCTGGTCAAAGACCCCGCAGGCATCCTGGACCTGCCAGAAGGCTTTACCTACAAGATTATCTCCAGAACAGGGGAAAAAATGAGCGACGGCCTGCTCGTGCCGGATCGGCCGGACGGGATGGCGGCCTTTCCAGGTAGTGAAGACCGAGTTATTCTGATCCGTAACCACGAGTTGATGCCTACCCAGGCTGGTCCTTTTGGAAAAGACGGTGCCTTGGCTGATAATGTACCGAAAAATAAAATATACGATTTGGGAGGCGGCGCCGCATTGATCTGCCCGGGCGGAACCAGCACCTTGATCATTAATGAAGAAACACTGGAAGTCGAAAAGTCTTTTCTTAGCCTTGCCGGTACGCTCAATAATTGTTCGGGGGGCCCAACCCCCTGGGGCTCCTGGATCAGCAGTGAGGAGATATTCATACCAAAAGGCTATGATATTTACCAAAAAGCCCATGGGTATAACTATGAAGTGCCGGCCTCAGAAAAAATAGGACTAACCACCCCCGTCCCGCTGAAAGCAATGGGGCGTTTTCGTCATGAGGCGATCGGGGTGGACCCGGCCACTAGCATTGTTTATCAAACGGAAGATCTAAATGACGGGCTGATCTATCGCTTCCTACCCGACTATCCCGGTGAACTGCATAAGGGAGGGCGACTGCAGGCACTGGTCATCAAAGGACACCAGCGCTTTGATACCCGCAATTGGGAAACAAACAGCTTCCCACTCAACGTGCCCTTAGAGGTCGAGTGGGTCGAGCTGAATCCAGCAGATAGTCCCAATGACAACCTCCGCTTCCGGGGCGCCCTGCAGGGAGCAGCCGTCTTCGCCCGAGGAGAAGGAATGTGGTTCCAGGATGGAGAATGTTATTTTGCCTGCACCAACGGCGGCCGGAAAAAGCTGGGACAGATCTTCCGCTACCTACCGAGTCCTTTTGAGGGTACAGACAGAGAGTCAGAACAACCAGGCACGCTTGAACTCTTCTTGCAGCCTGACGACTCTGACCTGGCCCGTTCAGCAGATAATCTGACCGTAGCGCCCTGGGGCGATCTGATTCTTTGTGAAGATAATATTCGTCCCTTTCTATTCGGTGTGACTCCGGAAGGCAATATTTATAAACTAGCGCGAAATGTGGGTTTCGATTCTGAGTTGACCGGCTGTGTATTTTCACCTTCCGGTCGTACGCTGTTTGTGAATATTCAGGTGGCAGGACTTACCCTGGCTATCCAGGGCCCGTGGAAGGTAGCAGAAGAGATATTATAAACATGAGTCATCTTACCTTAGAGGGGCCAAATAAAAAAAGGTTTAGAAAACTAGCTATTCAACTAAACCTTGATTTTCAATCAGTTGTCCGTTGCTCGTTGTCCGTTTAATCGCGGACAACGGACAACTGGCAACGAACAACAAAAGCTAAATAATTGAAAGGCAAAATTTTATAAATCACCTCAAAAATTCGGGACGATTCATGTTTTATCTGATGATTAGTTCGAAATCACCAACTTTTCTGTTCTCTGTCCCTGCGCATCAATGATGGTATAGTAGTATACCCCATTCTTCAACTGGCTGATATCCACATCCAGGGAATAATCTCCTTTTTCCTGTTGGTCATCTAGCAACACCTTTAGGACTTTCCCCTGACGGTCGCGTAACTCAATCCGGATATGGCCTTCCTGCTTGATAGAATATTGCAGGGTATTCAGATTATTGGCAGGATTCGGGTAAGAGCGGATCTCGTTCATAGGCTGAATCTGTAGGTTGGCTGCATTATCTCCGGCGGGGTCCATGAGCAGGAAGCGGCCTTTGCTGATGATGGAACGGAATTCGTTTCTTGGGCCTCTGTCGGCTCTGTCACCTCTTTGTCCTTCTTTTTTACTGTGCCTTGCCTTACTTTTATTCATTTTTTGGGCAGGCCGATCGGCAGACTCGGGGCGGTACTTTTCATGGATCTCTTTCGTTTCTTCTCTCCACTTTTCGGCCTGTGGCTTAATCTCCTCCATAAGGGAAGTGATACTTTCATCATATTTTTCCACCAAAGCCTTCAGCTGCTCGTGCTTAGCTTTTTCCTCTTCGGTAAAACCTTGGAAGCGGCGACCTTTTTCGGGTCTTTCTCCTTTTTTCATTCTTCTCTCTACCGTTTGAAAATCAGCCCGGAGCTTGGCAATGGTAGCTTTATCTTCTGTGGACAGTTGTGTTTCCAGCTTGGCTCTTTGGGCTTGGAGTACCGGCAAAACAGTGTTAGTGCGATGCGCTTCCAATTCGGACCTCAGGCCATCTTTGTCGAAGTTAGCCCGACGATCTTTCATTTCTTCACGGGCTTCTTCTCGCAAAGATTTCAAGGTAGCTTTCTGTTCGTCAGTCAGTACGCCCTGGATGGCTTCATGCTGGGCTTTGCGGAGCTCTTGCATTTGAGTGCGTTTATCAGTCGCTTCACCTTCTGCGTCGCGCAGAGTCTTGAATTTGGCCTGATATTCCTCGTTGATTTTTTGGATCTGTTGTTGTTGTGCATCTGTGAGGTTCAGCTCTGATTTAAGCTGATCGATACCTTGTCGGGCTGGGCCGCGCTGTGGCCGCTGAGCCATGATACTGGTGCTTATGAGCATAGCAATGGCTATAAAAATGATTTGATTAATTTTCATTTTTTTAAGTTTTTACAAAAAAATCTGTTTGAAATTAAATTTACCCGGACGATTATATTTATTCTATTATAGGGATTTTAATGGCTTGTGGTTGCTGGCTGCAAGCCATTAAAACCCCTATAATTAATTTTTTCTTACTATTACTGAGAAACATTTTCCGGACGTCGCCGTTTTTTCAAGTCATTTTCTCTGCGCTCCCGATCTTTTGGGTGAAAGCGGCGAGAGAAGTCTTCAAGTTCGGTGATTTGCTCCTGTGTCATCAAAGGTTTTATTTCTTTATACAGGCTATCCATGAGCTCTCTTCTTCGCTGACGTGAATCTTTGCTTTCTTTCGCCATTTGCTGGGCATATTTTTCTACGATAGGGCTCAACTTGGACCTCTGTTGCTCGTCGGCCTCGATGCGTTCAAAAAGGCGCATCTGGAAGCCTTTAGCAAACCTGAGTTCAGCGACCCGTTCAATTTTCTTGTGCACAACATAGCGGTGCGTATAAAACCCTGCAACAAAACCCACCCCCAGCAAACTTGTGACGAACAGGACGATTTTTAGTGTTTTCATATTTTTTTCTTTTAATAGTCCAGAAGCGTATAAGCATCCTCAGGCGATAAGTCCTGCACTCCGATAAAAGCCTCCAGACTCAAATTCCCTTCTATAAAAAAGGTAGTCAGTACAGCCACTACTATAACAATTACACAAGCGGCTGCTACTTTGGGAAATAGATTCATGATGATGGGCTGCAAACCGGGGTTGTACAATTTTTGATTTTGAGTATTTATCTGACGTACAATTTGATCGGCAAAGTTCTTTTTAGGAACCATCTTCAACTCAGCCAGTCCTCTCCGCATCTCCAGCAAAAGCTTTTTCTCTTTACGCAGAGCCTCCGAGGAGGTCAGGTATTGATCCAACTGCTGTTGTTCTTCCAAATTTAATTCGGCATCGAAAGAACGGATTAACAATGCTAAAGCTTTATCTTTCATCTTATCATCATTTACATCCATTTGCTTAAAATAGTTTTCAATTTATTCTGCGCCCTCGCCAGACGTGAGGCCACTGTCCCCTCCGGAAGGTTAAGAATCTCAGCTGTTTCTTTGACGGAATAGCCATCAATGAGTCGAAGTACCACCACTGCCCGGAAGTCAGCATCCAATGTTTTCAGTGCTTTCCGGAGCAGATCTTTCATATCCGCTCTTCCCGGATCTTCACTTTCATCGACCATTTCATAGGCGGGGCTGTCATTTTTCAGGCTTCCCAGCCAGGTATTTTTCCGCTTCCGCTTTTTTAATTCATTCAGCGAAAGATTAATGGCGATCCTCGTCAGATATGTACTCAGTGCCGCCTCATCCCTAAAATTCCCTAGAGCTTTATAAAATCTAATAAACACCTCTTGACTAACATCATCCGCCTCAGGTGTTTCTCCCAACATCCCAATGACCGTTGACCGTACCTGTACCTCATGCCGCTCTACCAGCTGGCGAAAGGCCAGCATATTTCCTTTCCTCGATAAGGCAATAAGTTCTATGTCTGACTGCATTAAGATGGCTTTCAACTACGATTTTAACATTAGACCAATGAAAGGTCAATTTTTTTCCCGAAGGCGTATTAAAAAAAAAAGGCAGCGCCGGGGCGCTGCCTTTTTTTTTAATATGCCTTCGCAAATAACACCCTTCTTTTGGAGGGTTTGCCAGTCAATATGCACGCTCCTTCTTCCTCTTCAGCATTGAGTGGAATACATCGGATGGTAGCTTTGGTGAGCTCTTTGATTTTCTTTTCTGTCTCGTCGGTACCGTCCCAATGAGCGGACACAAAACCTCCTTTGGACTCGATCACTTCCTTGAAGTCATCGAAATTATCCACTGAAGTCGTATGATCGGCCCGGTATTGCACAGCCCGGTCAAACAGGTTATTCTGGATATCTTCCAAAAGTTGTTCGATATATTCCGCTACCCCTTCCATAGGTTGAAAGGTTTTTTCTTTGGTATCTCTTCTGGCAATTTCCACGGTTCCTTTGGCTAAGTCGCGTTTGCCGATGCCTATACGAACCGGTATGCCTTTCAGTTCATGCTCGGCGAACTTAAATCCAGGCCGTTTTTTAGGATCGGTATCGTAATCAACTGAAATACCTTTGGCTTTCAAGGCCTTCATGATGATACCGGCTGCTTCGTCGATTTCGACGGCAGGTTTTGGAATAGGAACGATCATCACCTGGGTAGGCGCCAGTTTAGGAGGCAGCACCAATCCATCATCATCGGAATGGGTCATGATCAAACCGCCCAGCAAGCGAGTAGAAACCCCCCAGGAAGTGGCCCAGACATATTCTTCCACATTATTTTCGTTGAGGAATTTCACATCGAAAGCTTTGGCAAAGTTTTGCCCCAGGAAGTGAGAAGTACCGGCCTGGAGAGCCTTGCCGTCTCCCATCAGTGCTTCAATCGTATAGGTTTCTTCAGCACCTGCAAAACGTTCGTTCGGCGTTTTGGTGCCCTTCACCACAGGCATGGCCATATATTGCTCGGCAAAATCAGCGTACACCTTTTGCATCAATTCTGCTTCTGCTACGGCTTCTTCGCGAGTAGCATGAGCGGTATGTCCTTCCTGCCACAAAAACTCCGCCGTTCGGAGAAACAGGCGCGTTCTCATCTCCCAGCGAACCACATTGGCCCATTGGTTGATCAACAAAGGAAGGTCGCGGTAAGAATTGATCCAATCTTTATAAGTATGCCAGATAATCGTTTCGGAAGTAGGACGGACGATCAGCTCTTCTTCTAATTTGGCAGATGGGTCCACTACCACTCCGCCACCGTTGGGGTCATTCATCAACCGGTGATGCGTAACTACGGCACACTCCTTCGCAAAGCCTTCTACATGTTCAGCTTCCCGGCTCAGAAAGCTTTTAGGGATAAAAAGAGGAAAATAGGCATTTACATGACCGGTTTCCTTAAACATGAGGTCAATCTGATCTCTCATTTTTTCCCAAATAGCGAAGCCGTAAGGTTTGATGACCATACACCCCCGCACGGCCGAATTATCGGCCAGGCCGGCTCGTTTAACAATGTCGATGTACCATTGAGAATAATCTTCGCTCCTGCTTGTAATCGCTTTAGCCATAAGTCTCTAA
>JAUIKE010000283.1 GCA_030430845.1 Bacteroidia bacterium
TACGCTGGATGATTACTCTAAAGTAACCTCCTTTGGTAGGTAACAATTTACAAAATTTCAAAGAACTTCGCTTGGTTTTTAACACAGCATCTCAGGCGGATGAGACAGCCTCCTCATTTTAATCCTGAAGCTTGGGTCCAAAAGCCAGGTCCCCCGCATCTCCCAGGCCGGGCACAATATAAGATTTAGCGGTCAGTTCCTCATCCAGTGATCCGACCCAGATGTGAGCACTGGGGTGTTGCTGTTCGATGAAAGCCAGGCCGGCTTTTGAAGCAATAGCCGTGACGATGTGTGTATGTTTAGGGATGCCGTATTTTCGCAATTCTTGTATCGTAATATCCATAGAGGCTCCTGTGGCCAGCATCGGATCGGAAATAATCAGCGTGCAATCTGTCAGCTCGGGGCAAGAGACGTAGTCCAGAGCAATTTCAAAAGTACCGTCCTTATGATGTTTGCGGTAGGCTGAAATAAAAGCATTGTCGGCTCTATCAAAGTAATTCTGAAGACCTTTATGCATAGAAAGCCCGGCCCTGAGTATGGTTGCAATGACGATTCTGTCATTTGTAAGCGCACTGTGGGCTACCCCCAAGGGCGTTTCTACTGCTTCTTTTTCATAATGTAAAGATTTACTAAGTTCGTAGGCGAGTATTTCGCCCAGCCGTTCCATGTTTCTTCGAAAACGAAGCCGGTCTTGTTGAATATTCACATCCCTCAATTCTGAAATGAACTGATTGGCGATGGACGGTTTGCTATCAAGTATAAAAATCATTTTGTGTATTTATAGCAGTATTTCAATATCTCCTCGTACATTTCGCCCCAATTTTCCCAGCCCTCAATATAGGAAAATGAACTATTGTGCCAAAGTGTAACGAAGGTTCCTTTAACAGAGGCTGTATGATCAATTAATTTTTTTACGAGTTCCAGACTTTCATCCGGGGATTGTCCCAGGTAATTTTTCAAAGTGGCATCCATAACAGCAAAAGGATGGATGATAAGAGCGGTTGAAGTTTCTGTTTTCAGGTCATACCAGGGAAAGGGTGTGGCAATTCCTGCTCTGAAACCAGCCTGGGAGGGATATCCCATGCTATAGTCATTTAATATTTCCTCCTGGATAAGCCGACGAAAGGATTGCGGCAAACGGAATTTGAGAAAATGAAACCGGCTGTTTATCACAGGTTTCCTGCTAATGGAGGTGAGGCGACTGATTTCTGTTTTGAGTAAACCGCCTTTTGTATGAGAAGAGTAGGAAGGGTGAATACCTACTGTATAGGTTTCGCTTATAGTTTTGACCAATTGCTGTAGACGAGGATTTTTGGGAGAAATATTCCGGTCATACCGGCCTGGGTTGGCCAGTAAAAAAAAGAACATGGGATCAAAGCCATAAGAAGCATGGATAGATTGGATATAGTCGAAAGTATCAAAAGGGTCCGCTTCCCTTCGCCTCAGTACCATCCACCTTTTTATAATCTTTTGGACGGAGCCTGTAGTAACATCTCTCAGACCGCCGGCCAGCATTCGCCACAACGGCCTTTCCCGGTAAGCCCAGGCCAGATCAATATCGAAAGTCGGAATAAATTTGAAAGATAATGGAGGGAAACCGGTCTCCGGCCAGTCTTCCAGAATTCTGTTTTTGAGAAATAAAGCCCATTGGTTGATCACCGGCTGATCCAGGAATTTGTATTGATAGGCCAGGCTTGAAGTGGCCATGAATCTGCCATGAGTATCAAAATCAATTTCTGAGGCTGTATATTCTTCATACCGACTGAGTAAATGAAAACAAAAGGCAAATAAGTCGAAGGGGATTTCAGCCCTGGTTTTGCGAATAGGGAAAAAACCAGCCGCCAGTTCCTTATGCCTCCTAACTTCTACATAGATTTTTTCTGTGCTTTGAGAAAAAAGGAAAGCGGAAGCTTGTATCCAAATTTCTTTTTCAGAAATAGACTTATGACTGTAATTGATACGGGGGCCTTTCCATTTTTGGAAAAAAATGGGGTCCGTGGTTTCTAGATAAGTCACCTGGAGGACATGATTGAACAAAACATCGAGAACATAAGACAGCCGAGAACTTTTTTGTCGTGAAAAGATTAATAAAGAAGAATTTGTCCTATTTTCCATATCTCAGCCCATTTTGTCCAACATTTTAATGGTTATTTTATTAATTTTATAAGAATACTGCATTTCAAAGATGCAATTTTTTTGTTGCCGATTTAGGTTTCTTGTTGATCTGGACTATTCAAAAATAAAAATGCCTGCGATAATGATAAATCGTTTACTATTTTTTCTAATCACAACGGTAATAATGGGGACTTCCCTGCAAGCTCAGAAGAGCATTAAGTTTGGGGAAAATTATTACGACGACTCGAAGGGAACCATCTATAGCAGAGAAGTAACCGTCGATTTTAAGTTACACACCAACGGATTTGGTTTGGGCGTAAATATAGGAGAGTTACAGACCTACTACCTGACCAACTATTGGAATATTGAACTGGTGGAGATTAAGCATCCCAAAGAAATTCGCCAAAGTTTTGATTTTCAGCCAACCACAAACGGAAAGGTTTCGAGAGCATTCATTTTTGGAAAGCAAAATAATTTTTATGTCCTCCGAGGCGGGTTCGGGCAGAAACGCTATTTTTCTGAAAAGGCGAAGCGCAAAGGGGTGGCGATCGGCCTGAGTTATGAAGGGGGCCCTTCCCTGGGCTTGTTGAAACCCTATTATATGGAGTTGAAGTATCTGGAAGATCAGGGTGTTGGTAATAATGATTTCGTTATTCGCAGTGAAAAATTTAGTGAAGAAAACAAAGACGTTTTTCTGGATATCGGTCGTATCTATGGAGCTTCTTCCTTTGCCAAGGGGCTGAGTGAATTGTCTATCATTCCGGGTTTGCATGCGAAGGCCGCGCTTCATTTCGACTGGGGGGCCTTTGATGAGTTTGTAAAAGCAGTGGAAGCAGGTATAATGGTGGATTTCTATTTTAAAAATGTGCCCATCATGGCCGAAAATCCAGGCGTGGTGGATGCCGAGAACCGGCCTTTGTTTATTAACCTTTTCCTCAACCTTCAGTTAGGGAAAAGATGGTAAAAAAAGGGTGGCAATGGCGGCAGACCTGCCGCCATTGCCACCCTTTTTTCGTTAGTTTTTAATCTTAATTAGCCCAAAACTGTTATACTTGCATATTGACTTGTAAACAGAAATTGAAAAAGGGAAATAATGATTGAATTACCAATTGTTGAAGCCAAAGAACCTCGCAGAAGAAAGCCTGACTGGCTAAGAGTGAAACTGCCGATCGGGCCGGAGTATAAGAAAGTGCGTTCTCTGGTAGATGAATATAAGCTACATACCATATGTCAAAGCGGGAATTGCCCCAATATGGGAGAGTGTTGGGGAGCCGGCACAGCTACCTTTATGATCCTGGGGAATACCTGTACCCGCTCTTGTTCCTTTTGTGCTGTAAAAACAGGGCGCCCTCCAGAATACGATGAGGACGAGCCTCGGAGAGTAGCAGAGGCCATCAAACTGATGGGGGTTAAACATGCGGTTATTACTTCCGTTAACCGCGACGAACGCAAAGACCGCGGAGCCGAGATCTGGCACGAAACAGTTCGGCTAGTGAAGGAAATGTCTCCTTCCACCACTATTGAAACGCTTATTCCGGATGTCAGAGCTACCTGGGATGCCCTGGAAAGGATGATCAGCGCCGGGCAGGAAGTTGTTTCTCATAATATGGAAACCGTAGAAAGCCTCTATCGTAAAGTTCGCCCACAGGCTAAATACAACCGAAGCCTTGAGCAGATTAAACGTACAAAAGAATACGGCAAGCGCACCAAATCAGGTATCATGGTGGGGCTCGGAGAAAAGGACGAAGAGGTTTTTAAGATCATGGACGACTTAGTGGAGCACGGCTGCGATGTATTGACCATCGGACAATACCTCCAACCTACTAAAATGCACCTGGAGGTGGCTGAGTATGTTCATCCCGATAAATTTAAAGAATACGAAGAGGTGGGCCTGAGTAAAGGTTTTGACTTTGTTGAAAGCGGGCCTTTAGTAAGATCTTCTTATCACGCAGAACGCCACCTGTAGAAATAAAAAGAGGGGCGCCGACACTGTCGGCGCCCCTCTTTTTATAAACCTAATGCATATTTAATCTTTTCGTAAATATCCGTATTTTCATAAATTCCCGAAAATATTTCTGCGCCTGGCCCAAAGGCAAAAACCGGCAGTAAGGAAGCCGTAGGTTCTGTAGAAACGAAAAAGCCAAATATAGTATCTCGCGTAGATCCCGGATTTATAGCGTACCCTCCAATTTCATGATCGCCGGTGATGATAACAAGCGTCTCTTTATCCTGTTTGGCAAAACGAAGGACCTCACCAATTGCTTTGTCGAAGTTGATCATTTCTTCAATAATGAAGTTGGAATCATTGGTCTTTCCTCCCTGATCGATAAGGGCATCCTCAATCATTAGAAAAAATTTGCCATTCCCATGATTTTTTAGGAAAGAAGGGGCCAGTTTGCAGGCCGTAATAAGATCTTTACGGGAGGTGCTAAGGTCTTCAGGCAGGTCTTCAGCCAGAAAGTAGGTGTAGTTTTTATTAAAATCGAAGGACCCCTTACCAAAGCTTTGCTTGGAGTAATCCGAAACCTGGTACCCTTTGTTGATCAGTTCCTGGTATAAATTGCGTTGGTCACTTTTACGATCCGCGAAATATTTCATCCCTCCACCGACCATGAAATCAATTTCTTTTTCCAGGTAAAAAGTAGCCAGGAATTCCTGATCTTCATCAGAGGTAGCATGTGCTACGAAGGAGGCCGGAGTAGAGAACGTAAAGGTGGCATTCGTTATCAAACCTACAGGTATTTCCTTTTCTTTGGCCTGCTCAACTAAAGTTTTAACCGGCAAGCCATCTTCATCCAGCCCTATGTAGCCGTTTTTTGTTTTTACCCCAGATGCCATGGCCGTACCTGAAGCGGCTGAATCTGCTATTAGGTTATCCGAAGAATAAGATTTGTGAAAACCAACATGGGTGCAAGCTTCCAGGTTTAACTGGTCCTTATTTTTGTACATGCCTGCTGTGATCTGTTGCAACCCCATCCCATCTCCGATCATTAGAATAACCCTCTTAGGACGTTTTTCAATTTTACGGGAAGGTATAGCTCCACTTCCACTTTTTTGTGCGAAAGCAGTTGCCGAAAAACAAAAAAGGACAAGAAAAATTGCAGTACGTCTTCCCGGGATGATCGCGAGTAGAGTGCTAAATAAATTACCTGTATTTTGGTCTGTAACCGGCCTCATTAAAAAGTATATTAAATTGCTTTGCAGCTTGCGATAGTAATAAAACACTTCAATAATAACATATTTTTTACAAATAGTGCCTGGATAAATTTAAATAGGCTGTCTCATCCGCCTATAGGCCCGTACATAGAAAACTAAATTTATCCCGCCTGGAAGGGGAGTATAAATTTTTGAACTCCAATGTTGGGAGTTAAGGGTGGATGAGACATCCTCCTTTAACGGAAATTTACCTGACTAATGTGAATCGATTTCCAGGTAGAGTCTTTAGCAGACCTTTGAATTCCAAGCCTAATAATAGTGCACTTAGCTGACTATTAGTGAGATGGCATTGATAAGACAGATAATCCATTGAAAGCGCATCTCCAGAATGAAAAAGGTCAACGATTAGTTTTTCCTGGTCATTGAGGTCTTCGAATAATTGTTTTTGAATGTGGATTTTCTGATTTGTATCCCATCCCATCATCTGAATAAGATCTTGGGCGGACTCAATAAGTGCCGCCTTGTGTTGCTTGATTAATTGGTTGCACCCTCTTGATTTGGGGTCATTGACTCTTCCTGGAAAGGCAAACACATCTTTGTGGTAATTGTTGGCCAGTTCAGCACTGATAATAGAGCCTCCCTTTAAGGCGGTCTCGACTACCACCAGAGCATCACACATACCGGCGATGATCCGGTTGCGCATGGGGAAGTGCTCTTTTTCGGGGCCTACTTCACAGAAATATTCGGAAATCAGACCTCCGCATGATTCAATTTTTCGGGCAATAGGGTAGTGGGCCGCCGGGTAAATACTGCCTAAACCATGCCCTAGCACTGCTACATTTGGGATTTTGAGTTCACAGCATTTTCTATGTGCAATGGAATCAATTCCATAAGCAAGCCCACTGACGACTAACAAATTGGGGTGCGATAGCCCTTCAATAAGCTGTTCGCAGAGCGCCTGTCCCAGATGTGTTGGTTGCCGAGTGCCCACTACAGACACAATACGGAGCGAATTGAAATGGATCTTTCCCTTATAAAAGAGTATAAAAGGACTGTCGGCATGGTGCTGAAGGCGTTTGGGATAATCACTATCCTGGTAGTAAAGCATTTGGATGCCTTTCTTCTGCATCAGTTCCAACTCCTTTTCGGCCCGGATTAGGCTTTTTTGTTTGCTAATGGCCTGAGCAAGCTGTGGTCCAATTCCCGGAATGCCCTGTAGTGCCCGCTTACTTTGCTTGAATACAGCGAGGGCACTCCCGCAATGGGCAACCAACTGTTTGGCTGTAATGACCCCAACCTTGGGGATTTGAGTTAAGGCTAGTCGACATACTTTTTCATCCATGTTTTTGTGTTTTAACAAAAAGTAAGATATATTAAAGCAGGTCACTGGAGAGTTATATAAGACTGATAGGCAGCCCGAATTATTTACAAATTTCAAATTAGGCAATAATGACCAAAAAAAAGAAAAACTCCATTTTACCTAAAGTAGAGTTAATCATCATAGGACTGTTCATTTGCTTTTTCCTGGTTTGGTCTGTTTCCAGATGCAACGCCACAAGGGCAAAGTATGCACAATTGGAGGAACAGGTGGAGGAGGCAGAAGCCCGAGCGGATAGCATCGCATCGCAGTCAGCTCCACAACCTCAGGCTCCTCCTTCACAAACAGATAATAAGGATGTCAGATCGGCTGACGAAATCCCTCGTACCATCCGCGAACGCTACACTCCTTTGTATGTTAGCATTGACGACCTAAATGTTAGGTCGGATCCGGGTATAAACGGTAAAATCATAACTACGCTAAAACTTTTCGAAGAGGTCACGTTCTTAAACGAAGTCACCAACTTTGAGCAAGAAATAAATCTGGGGTTCGAAGTGGCCAAAGAGCCCTGGGTTAAGATCAAAACCGAACGAGGCTACGTCGGCTGGGTCTATGGTGCCGGCGTTCACTATTATAAAAAAAGTAGAAAACCGGTTGAGGAACCTGCAGAAGAAGTTAATTAATTCAAGTTGCGACGCAACTTGCGTTAATTAATGAACGGGTTAAAATGGTTCATAAGATGGCTTTTACTGTTTTTATGTGATGCTAGGCCCTCCTTCGTCGGGCCGATGCTAGGATACTATTGCGGCCTGCAGCCGCAGATGCTAACGGCTGGAATAGTTAAAATTTGGAGTTCGTTTCTTTTCATTAAGTAAACAGCAGACATCCAGCATCCACACGCCGCAGGCGTGAAAAGCATCCTAGCATCGGCCCGACGAAGGAGGGCATAGCCTCACAAATTGGTAATCTTTATCAAGCATGTTTAAGCAATCAATTCTGATCAAACCGATCCAGCTGATACTTTTTAATAAGCTGCATTACAGCCTTATCAGTGTTTTTATCCACATAAAAGCCCTCTTTTTGCAAGGCCCGAGCCCAGGCAGCATAATCTTCTCTTCCGAGGCTGGTTAGACCGGACAGCCTTCCTGTTGTCAGGAACAAACTGTGATCGCGGAAGCTGGTCCAGGCATTTTCGTAATG
>JAUIKE010000052.1 GCA_030430845.1 Bacteroidia bacterium
GTATTAGGGCTGTCGGAGTCACCGAAGCTAAGATCCTGCAAAATTCTGAGGTCCCAGTTGGAATACCACGGACTCAGGATCGCATATTTTTCGGCATATTCTCCTCTTCTTTCACTCAGGTAGTCATCCTGGGCTATGTATGCACGCAAAGCATTGCGCTGGGCGTTTTGCTCGGCATCGGTACCCACAAAAGCCATCTGACCAATTTCAGAATCTGTAGGAATATAGATCAGGTCATTTAAAGGTGAAGTATCGCCGTTCAGGTCACCTGAATAAGTATAAGTAAAGCGTCCACCCTGGGCATACTGGAAGAAGAGTGCAATGGAGGTACCCCACTGATCATTGGCTCCATAAGTAAATTTCTTGTAAGCCGAACCTACAATACGGTGGCGGTTGCCGTAAAGAGAAGGAGTCAAAATAGCTTCATTAACATGGTTAATAGCCGGATTCCGGTCAAAAGCATCACTAGAGATCTCCGCCTCAATAGAGGAAGCATCCTTGGCTTCCAGGAAGTTGTAGCCAATACTGGTGTACCAGCCGTTAGCCCAGTTGCGCTTTAACTCAAAAGTTGCATTGAAGGAATAACCAATATCGGTATTAGTAAATACATACGCATCATTGCCAATACTGGTACGGTCAGCACCCGCATCGTAAATCGGCCGATTATCCACGCCCTGAAGTGTAGCCGTAGGAGGCTTAACTCCATAGTTGCGTACCATCATGGCATTGATATCTTTGGTGTAGATCAGGTCAGTAGACAACACCCATCCGGCACCGAATTTTTTATCTAAGCCCAGATTCGTACGCCAAACTTGTGGGAATTTAAAGTCCGGGCGGGTTACATTGTAGAAAAAGGTGTTCGGGTTCGCTACCTGGTTGCCGATCCAAACAAAAGGAAAACGGCCGGTGAACAAACCCGATCCACCACGGACCTGGGTTTCGCCATTTCCGCTTACATCCCAGTTAAAGCCTAACCTTGGAGAAAACAACACATTGCCCTCCGGCAATTCAGTGTGATCAAACTGAATCGGATCGCCTGTTTCATCAAAGTAAGTAATGCTTTGATCCACACAACAGTTCCGATCAATGTTCTCCTGGATCAGTTCCGGCGTATTGAAATACAATGGAGCATCTACCCTCAAACCATAGGTGAAGGTAAAGTTATTCGTAACGGCCCACTCATCCTGTACATAAAAAGCCAATTGCCCGACATTGGTCTCAGCCAGAGCCCAATTGCCATCGTCAAATAAGCCCTGAGCGTAATTAGCCACAGTTTGCATATCATCAGAGCCGACATAATCCAAAAAGGCTTGAACACTTTCAAAGCCGGGTCCAAAAGTACCTCCTGGATAATCCACGCCAAACGGCTCATATACCCCCAGGTTGAAGGAGTTGTTAAAGTTAAAACGCTCAAAAGAGCCCCCTACTGTCAAGGTATGATCTCCTAAATAGAAATTCAGGTTATTGGTCAACTGAAATACATCCTGATCCAGGCGGTTGTTAATCGAGAACGGCTCGTGCCCCGCAACTATATAGCGGATCCCATCTTTATTGATGTTCAGCACAGGGAAAGGATCGGAGAAAGGATCCCTGGAATCTCTAAAGGACGTAAAACCGGTCTGGAATTTATTGGACACCTTGTTACTGAATAAGGACCTCACCTCGATCAATCCGGAGTGGATGATGTTGTTGATCTGGTAACCTGCATTAAAAAACTGAAGAGTTGTAGCATCCGGACCTCTGCGGCCAAGGGCTGAAGGGTGAGCCGGTTTTTGCTTGGAAGCATTCAGGAAGTTGTAGGTCGCTGTCAGGGAATGCTGATTATTAATGTTCCAGTCTAATTTAAAAATTCCTTTTTCGTTATCCGTATTGTGAATGTAATTTTCGTAAGGCCCTGTTTCGTAGCCTAGTTGCTGGCGAAGTGCGTTGGAAACCGCATCCAGGTCAGCTGCTTCTACACGAGATACGTTTTCTGCGTTGAGGCCACCGCGAGAAGCGATGAAGTTAGACCCCGCATCTTCTCTACGCTCCAGCTCTGCATTGACAAAGAAGAACAATTTGTCTTTGACAATGGGACCGCCAAAGCTAAAACCGGTCTGAAACTGACGAAGCTCAGGAACGAAAATATCCGAGCCATTCACCTTAGAACCGGTTAGGTCCTGGTTCCGAAAAAAACCAAATACGGTACCGGAAAAATTGTTGGTCCCGCTTTTTGTCACGGCATTTACAGCAGCCCCGGTGAAGCCTGCCTGGGTTACATCATAAGGTGCGATGGAGACCTGGATCTGGTCGATCGCATCCAGTGAGATAGGCTGGGCATCTGTTTGACCACCTGGCGTGGCAGCATCCAAACCGAAGGGGTTGTTAAAGATCGAACCGTCCAAAGAAAAGTTATTGAATTGATCATTCCGTCCGGCAAAGGAGTTTCCGTCAGCAGAAGGCGTCAGACGAGTATAGTCAGAGGCAGAACGGGAAATCGTTGGTAATGCACGCAGCTGAGCTGAAGAGATATTAGTGGCAGCTCCAGTACGTTCATTGTTGATAACGGGATCCGAATTACCTGTAACGACCACTCCCTCAATGTTCACTGCTTCGCTTTCCAGGTCAAAATCCAGGTTTAATTTTTGAGCCAGTGCCAGATTTAGGTTTTCAACTGTTTTCGTTTTGTAACCAACATAACTAGCTTGAATGAGGTAAGGCCCTCCCACCCTCAGGTTAGGAAGGTTATACCGTCCATCTTCACGAGTAGTGGTACCGTACTGTGCTCCGGAAGGCTGGTGGATCGCTACTATAGTCGCAGCATCCAATGCCTGGCCGGCGTCATCCGTTACGAAACCATTAATAGAGGCGGTGGTGACCTGAGCATAGGTTGGCAGATACAGCCCCATAAATAAAAGGAGTAGTCCAAAAAACCGTTTCATCGCATTTATTTTTTGTTAATAGTGAAGTGTAACAACATTAAAAGTAATTAACATTCACCTTACAATCGTTTAACATTTTCCCGATTATAAAGGGTTTTTTAGTAACTGACCCGAACTTTTTGATGAAAATAAATGCAAGTACTATTAGAGAAGATTCTAATTATTTAATAATCAACCCCTTTCATATTTATCCATTCTTAAAACTAAAAGAATGGGGTTTCTAAAAAAATTTTAAAAAAGTTTTCCACATTTTACTTATAATTAAAAGTTTTTGACTAATAAGAAAGAAAGAGCCCCTATAAGCCGTACGGCTTATAGGGGCTCTTTCTTTCTTATTTTTACTGTACCGCCGCATTAGCATCCACTTTACCCCAGCCGAAGTTACTGCTTCTGGAAGGGTAAGTATCCGCTGAGACTTTAAGCTCGTTCAGCACCTGATTCCTTGACCAGCCCGAATGATCTCCCCATACCAGGGCAGCTATTCCCGCCATGGTAGCAGTTGCTGCAGAAGAGCCCCCCACATATCCGGAATCATTTCCGGAAAGCGTCAAAGAGACGGCCGTCCGATCATTGTTACTTCTCCTTTGCATTTCAACGACAAAGTCGACTTTATCTCCGTCGTGACAAGTGCTGCATTTTTCTCTTGGCGAGCCCGTTTTGATTCCCGTCACGGCCACTGTTTGGCTCATGCTTGCCGGGAAGATTACCCCCCACCAGCTAGTCCAGGTAAGGGAGGTACCAGCTGCAGCAAAAATTAGCTTGCCTTTGTTGTATGCATATTTTACGGCATCTTCCACTTTGCCCGAAGAAAATACATCGCCTATGGACATGCTGATGATCTTTACTTTGGATTGATTGGCCGCATGGGTGAGTGATTCTGCTACGCCATTTTTTTCATCAGAACTGTTAATAATTACATCGCTGGTACCTCTGTAAGAAATGAGGTTAGCCCGATAGGCTACGCCGGCGGGAGTCCGGTCCGTGCCTCTTGGAGCTGCAATGAGGCCGGCCATAGCCGTTCCGTGCCCGCACTGATCATGCCAGCCATCGTATTTTTTGTTCCACCACCAGCCAGATTTGTGGAATCCATATTTCTGAATAGATCGGCTGGTTGACTCTCCTTCACTGAATTCTCCGTTCAGCTTGTCCTGGTTTTTTGATACACCGGTATCGATTAGTGCTACCCAAATGTTATCGCCTTTGCTGGAGTTATTCCAGGCATCATCTACATTGGCATTGAGATGATGCCAGGAACGACGAGAAGTAGGAGAAATATTTTGGTAATCATTGCTATTAACGTTTGCATCATAAGAATCACAGCCCGAGTCGCTACGGAAATTCACGGCTTCCATGGAATAGCCCGAAGGTTCCAGATATCTGACTTCCGGCATATTGCGGATGGCTGTAATCATTTCCTGATCGTACAGGCGAATATCAATGTATGGTAGTGTCTGCTGCAAACCATACGGCATCAATTCTTCTGCCGTATAAGCTTGGCCGTATTTGCGGTTAGTTTCTTCGACAATATAGTTCAGGACCTTGTTACGCGCGGCTTTCCAGGAATCATCGTTCACGTCAATCTGATGGATGATATCATCAATCCTGTCAATGCCGGCCGGTTTATAGCCGATGGACACCAGCGAGTCACTCAACACGACAGCGCTCCATACCATATGATCATTGGCATAATCCCAGTGAAAAACATCATTTGTTTCATTGAGTTTTTGAATGACAAAGTCGTTGATCTCGGTCCGTGTCATGGGGTCAGTATTCGGGACCTGCAGATCTGTTTCCTCAAAGGACTGCTTGTTACAGCTTCCGGCGATTAAGGCAATTAGCAGTAAGGCTAAAAGGATGTTCTTTTTCATTGTTGTTATTGGTTTTGTGGTCAGAAAAGAAGGTTTAAAAGATACCTGTCTGTGAGGCAGACGAATATCGGTGTTCATAAAAAGACGAGGTTAATATTAGCAATATTTTTTTTATTTTCAGCGAATTTTCGCAATAATATTTTAAAAAAGCTAATATTTGCAATACATAAACCAGACATGACATGTCTAGACATGTCATGTCCGTACAAAGGAAAATAATCAACCCATTTATTTTAGATTAATTTAGACTATTCCTTTTGTTTTCAATAAATTACCGAAAGAAACAAAATACTGATTCGCACATGACATGTCTAAAACATGACATGTCCAATTCTGTGTCCACATGACAACCGAAAACACATCTAAATACATCCCCATCATCGAAAGCCTGGAGCAAATTATCCAGGAGGCCCAACTTCTGGAAGAGTCCTCGGGTGATCTATTGGAAAAGATCCACCCTAAGTATCTCAAAAGCGCCTGCAACCTCCTGCACTACAGGGCTCTTAGAAGTCATGACCTGAGAAAGGTGCAAAAAAAACTAGGCAACTTGGGGCTTTCCCGCCTGGCCAAGTCGCAGTCGCATGTAATGGCCAGTCTGCAAACGACCCTGGCCTTTTTACAAGCTTTGGACCAAAAAAGCCCGATTACCTCCACCTCTCCTGAATTATCTTTCAAGGCAGGAAGCAAAGCGCTCCGATCAAATGCCAAAAAACTTCTGGGCTATCGAACCAAGAAGCGACGTACCCGTATTATGGTTACCCTTCCTTCCGAAGCTTCTGATGATTACCATCTTGTAAAATCCATGATATCCGCAGGGATGAACTGTGCCCGCATCAATTGTGCTCATGATTCAGAAGTAGA
Source organism: Bacteroidia bacterium (assembly GCA_030430845.1). GTDB lineage: Bacteria > Bacteroidota > Bacteroidia > Chitinophagales > Saprospiraceae > JANQPA01. Next base: position 5,651 of record JAUIKE010000052.1, read on the forward strand.
ATGGGAAAAGATGGCCAATCACGTCCGACAGGCTTCTGAGGAGTTAGGTAAAAAATGTAAAATTGCGATGGATCTGGCTGGACCCAAAATACGAACAGGGCCTTTGGAAGAAGGGCCAAAGATCCGAAAGATCAAACCCACCAAGGACATCACCGGACAGGTGGTCGCCCCGGCTACCGTTTGGATGGGTCTTTATCCAGAACCACATGGAGTTCATATACCGGTTTCTGAAGAAGACCTCCTCCAGCTTCAAAACGTCGACCAGCTTTTTTTCAGGGATACCAGAAATAAAAAACGGGCCGTTACCCATTTATATCCATTGGATGACGGCTTCATCGGGCATTGTGATGCTACCAGTATCATCGAAACGGGTATGCCAATGTTTTCCGAGAAAAAAGAAAAAGGGATTCAAATTCAGGTAGGAGAAATTCCTCCTGTAGAAATGCCTATTCTTCTTCAGGAAGGAGATCAGCTTCGATTAGATAAGAACACGGTAATTGGAAGTCAAGCCAACCTCGATTCGCATGGCCATCTAATGGAGGCTGCTCATATTTCCTGCACCGCTCCTGAAATATTCGGGCAGGTAAAGGAGGGCGAAAAAATATTATTTGATGATGGGAAGATCTCAGGACTGATAACGGAAGTCACGGAACATCATATCTGGATCACCATTCAATATGCAACGAACGGAATTGCCAAGCTAAGATCAGATAAGGGGATCAATCTGCCGGAAAGTGATCTGACCATTAGCGGTCTGACTCCAAAAGACAAACAAGACCTCCCTTTCATTGCAGCGAATGCAGATGTGGTTAACTTTTCGTTTGTTAACCGCCCTCAGGATGTGACCGAACTCATTTCTGAATTGGATAAGCTGGACGCCCGGGACCAATTGGGGGTCATTCTGAAAATTGAAACACAAAGTGGCTTTAACCAACTCACCGATATTTTACTCGAAGCCATGCAAATATACCCGATCGGGGTCATGATCGCTCGCGGAGACCTCGCTATCGAGACCGGCTGGGAGAACATCGGGCGGGTCCAGGAGGAGATCCTCTCGCTTTGCCAGGCCGCTCACATAACTGACATTTGGGCTACCCAAGTTTTGGAAGGGCTTGCCAAAAGGGGCATTCCTTCCCGGGCGGAGATTACCGATGCAGTGATGTCACAAAGGGCCGATTGTGTCATGCTTAATAAAGGCCCCTTCATCCTCAATGCCATCGAATTGCTTAACGAGATCTTAATTGATATGGAGCCATATTGGGAGAAGAATAGTCCGTTGTCACCAATGTTGATGAAAGCTGAATAATGAGTCTTTAATAAGGAGGCAAGCGGCAATGCCGCTTGCCTCCTTATTATTTATTTTACTCTCCCGGATGATATTTCTTCTTTAAATCCTTCTGAATATCTTCCTCCGTATACACCACCGTTTTCATTTTATTATTAGCGAACATCTCGGCCTGATCGGTATGATGAGGACTGTCAGGATTATTGGACTGACCATATGCTAAAATGGAATAAGCTCTGGGCGGATCACTGAACTCTACGGCTAACTGCCAGCCGTCTCCTCCGCGAATCTGACGTTTGCCGTCCTTTCCATTCGTAAACCAAAGCACTCTAAAACATCCCAGCCCCCCAGGGCCGCCACCGACCGGAAGGTCCAGATCGCCATGGCGTAAGCGATGAACGTCCCCCCAGGCGAGATCCCAGCTACCGTATTTTTCTTTCACTGTCTCAACAACTTCCTTAAAAACCGCTACCGCTACATCCAGATCGGCAATGCCAATGGGCGTTGTGTCCGGCTTATCAAAGGACCAGGGCGTTTCATATAGTTCACGATCATCCATTTTACGAGCATACTGCTCAAACCATTCGGCGAAGAGCACCCCTCCCCTGCTGTCGGCCCTGACGGTATTGTCCCAGGCTTCCAGATGGTCAATGATCTGGCGCATTTCCTTTTTGGGTTTACCAGCCTTCAAGGCTTTTAAAAGATCATCTTTCATGCGATCGGCTACCAACATTTTCATACTGTGCTTGCGATTAACGACTTCTTCCAGGCTCAGTTTATCTTCATTATGAATCAGCTCAAGACTAAGTTGTGACCTCAGTCGTAAGCGAGGTTTAGGAAAATAATCAGGAAAATCTTCCGGTTGCATGACCTCGTTCAAATTGGTAAAATGAAAGGGGTCATTCTCATTATGCAGATAGCCACCTTTAGGATTGAGCAGCTGAGGCAATTCATCAAAAGGCACCGGTTTTTTCCAAATCTGGTGGGAATAATCCACATTCACAGCTACCGAATCACCTCCGGAAGCTATAGGCAGGTCCGGAATGGCTGCATTCCAGACATAAAAAATATTTCCATCCGCATCTGCATAGGTATAGTTAGAAGAACCGATTCCCTGCATGCGCATGGCGTCTTTCCATTCTTCGAGGTTTTTGGACAACAGCATACGTGTATATTGCATGCTTCTGCGATAATCGCCGTCATTGGCCGATTTGAGGATATAGATCTTTCCCTCATCTCTATGGATGACCGGACCGTAAGGAGTAAAAAGCATTTCACGGGTTTCCGTTGAAAGCGCTTCTCCGTTTTTGAACTCGGCTTGTACCATCTTTCTTTCCAGAGGCACCGAAATGCCGTCAATAAGAAAATGATCCGCCTTTTGGGGGTCCGCTTTCAAAGCATATACCTCATCCAGGTCAGGGCCGTTATTTGTGGTACACCAGCCCAGGTGCTGGCTGAAACCTCCAATGATGGCAAATACGCCACCTATCCGAAAATCTCCATAAAAGTTGAATTTACCTGGAACATGTAGTTGGGCCTCGTAATAACCAGCCGTCCAGGACAAATGAGGATTCCGGACCAGGATTGCGTTTCCAGAAGTCGTCCTGACCGGGGCAAAAGCCCAGGCATTGGAACCCGCTTCGGTCAACTTCAAAGAGTCGCGTTGGGCTTTTTGTTCTTTTAATCTTTCGGCAAAACGACGGCCCTGCATAGGCGTAACTACGCCGGTCGTCAAAGCCGACACATCATGACCGGTAAAGGTATACCCTTCAAAATCAGGGAATTTATCCGGATTTTTTTTCAAATAATAGTTCACCCCTCTCGCAAAACCTTCCATCAATTGTCGGGTATCTGCATCCAGTAAATAATAAGTCGCTACGGCTCTTTCATACCCCAGCTGGTTGACAAAATCGCCCTCAATAGCCTCATATCCATAAACTTTAGCCAGATCACCTCTTGCACTTAACAAAGGTACAATAACCCGTTCGCCATAATCTTCCAATTCGCACCAGGCCAGGCCGAAGGCAGCTCCTTCCAGGGTTTCGGCTTTGATGTGTGGCACTCCGTAAGAGGTTCGGCTGATCTCGACGGTTTTGGCTAGCTCAGCATCTGATTGAGCAGAAAGCCTGGTGGAAAATGATACCAATGTAAAGAAGCTTAAGATCCAACTGAAGGGGATGATTTTCATAAGAAATAGGTTTCAATGATTATGCTTAATAACTTAATTAATTCATGTTGCGATATAGCTCACAATTGAATAAATTTTTCTATTTCAGTTGGTAAAATAGGTTGCGGCGGCCGCCGCAACCTATTTTACCAACTGAAATGAAATTTATCTTATGTACATTGCAGCTTGGATTAATTAGCTGCAATCAAGATAATAATTGTTCCACAATTTTCTAAAGCCAACAAAAACCAGTCTAATCTCCCTGAATATTTAAATGGTTGAGTGAATCGCTGTCCTTCTCCAGCTCAAGTTTACTTTTTGGGAAATAATACCAAAGCCTTTTCATTATCAGGGTCCATTTCCAGGACTTTGCTTAAGGTAGTTTTAGCTGCTTCCGGATCATTCTCCGCAAGGGCTATTTCAGCCTTCAGGAGGAGTAAGGGGATGTTCAGATAGTTGTATTCGAGACTTACATTCGTTACGTATTTGGCGTAGCTAATCTTTTTTTCAGTTTCAAATAAATACCTGGCAAAAGAGTGAGCAATAGCCCCATGCTTCGCATTACTGGAGCGTGGGTCGGTATATAAATGATAGAGTATTAAAATAGCCGCATTAATATTAGTGTTGCTGTAGATCTCGATAATTTTGCTTTTCAGATCGCCGGCCTCATAATTCAAAGCAACATCTAAGACCGAATCTTTTCCCTGGCTATAATCTTCATGACTAAGTGGAATTGGATGGTGTAACCAGATAGAAGACCGGTCTTTTATACCGGTCCAGTCCTCGTGTTCGGCCACTGACACCCTTAAAGTTAGTTTACTATTTGGCAGAAGGAAACGCTGCGAATCGCCAATATGACTGGGTTTTCCGCCAATTTCTTCCCCTAAGAAAATCACATTCGCATTTTTTTCTAAATCTTGTAACAGCAAAATGGCAGCAGAATAGGTTTTTCTTCCAACTAAGAAAAAAGCCTTGCCGAATTCAGCTATTCCGGACCAGCGCTGCAATGCAAGCTTAATGGCCCTGTTAGAATCCCCCATCCCACCGGTGTTGTGCCGAAGGTCAATTATTAGCTTCTCCACTTTCTTTTCTTCGGCCTCCTCCATGGCCTCTCGCATAAAGGAGGCAAGGCTCTTTTCAGGATGCTCTCCGATGTAATTGATCTTAATGTACAGGGCCTTTTTTTGGGGGATCAGCCGGTACCAAAAAAATTGCTCAACCTCCGTCCAGAAGGATTTTTCATCGGCAATTTGCCAAATACCTGCTTTGGTATCCTGGAGCCAGAGAGGCCTGGTCAAATTACGGTGAGAAATTTCATCCAAAAATTCAGCCTCCTGTCCGTAAGCCAGAGGAGAAATAAGGGCTGTCGTACCGTCCGAGAAAGACAACTGAACAGCCTTCTGGCTCGAAATGATTCCTTCAGCCCTCAATAAATTCACAATGGATAAATAGACCGGGGCCAGTAAGTTTAAGGCAGATTGGTTTTCACAGGATGTATAGGCCCCGATACGGACTAAAGCCTCTTCCACAGAGGTATTTTCAATACGGGTAACTTTTTTCCCTAAAAGGTTTTTATAATTTTCAGTGGCGCTTTGTATAAATACCCCTTCTGAAAACTTGACGAACCTAAGCGGCAGCACAGAAAACGGTCTTATTCCCGAGCTGAACGGTTCATCGAGGCTATGCCCCTGGTAAAAGCCTAAATGACGATAATTGACCGGTAGATTAATACGGGTATGTCCCCAGGCAAACAAGGCGATGGTTTTTGCCAGTTCTGCAATGATCTTCTCACTTGAGTAGCGGTCAAGATTATTCCTGAGGTCCAATAAAAGGCTATCGAATGTACTTTCTTTTACATTGGTGAACGGCTTCAAATGCCTGTTCTTAATTTTATCTTCCAAAAAGCTTAAATCCTCCAACCATTGATCTTTGGTCAATTCCTTTTTAAAGGTGGAAGTAGAATTTCCCGAAGGTTTGACAACCTGTGCGGTTAAACCGACCGAAGCTTGAAGGATAAAAATGATTGGCAGGCATAGAATAAATGGCTTAAAAAAAACAGCGGTGATTTTCATAAAATTGAATTTTTAAATCGAAAGTCAGCAGGATGGAATGCTTTCATCCTTTTTGCTGAAATTTCCTTACCCTTTCCTGTAACTGTTGCCGATAGGTATTACCAACTGGAAGGCGGCAATTGGATAAAGCCACTTGCTCTCTTTCCATCGTTTGAACATGTAGGAGAGAAACCGTATAACTTTTATGAATCCGTACGAAGTAGGAAGGTAGTATGTGCTCTAAATCGCTTAGGCTTTGCCTGCTTAATACTTTTTTATCCTGGGTATGATAAATCACATAATTCTCATCTTTCTCAAGATATTGAATATCCTGCCACAGTAATTTGTGCATCACCGGGCCGCTTTTTACATAAACCAGGTCGGTCAAAGCATGATTTCCCGGCGGAGCGTCTTGCTCTTTTTCTTTTTTTGCATTTTTAGCCAAACGATTGCAAGCTTTTAAAAACCGGGTGAAGGTGATGGGTTTCACCAGGTAATCTAATGCTTCCAACTCAAAGCCTTGCACAGCGAACTCAGGATAAGCAGTTGTAAAGATCACTGCCGGTGGCCGATCCAGGCTCTTGTAAAATTCAATACCTGACAAATTGGGAAGGTTGATATCTAAAAAAATGACATCCACATCAACTTTCTGCAGCTTCTCCAATGCGACCATGGGATCTCTAGCCTCTCCTTCCAACTCCATAAAGGGAATACGCTCTATATAATTCGCAAGCAATTGCAATGCCTTGGGTTCATCGTCAATCAAAAAAGCCTTTAGCATATTTAAAAAGTTAAGGAGAGTGTGATGATAAAATAAGATCCTTCCCTTTTCATGTCGAACCTATGAGCTTCGGGATACAGTAAATCTAGCCTTTTACGAACATTTTTCAAACCGATGCCTTCCTTGCCTAAGTCTTGAACCTGGCTTTGTCGGATGGTATTTTTAATGGTAAAAATCAGGGTATTCCCTTCTATAAGCAGATCAATTTTCACCAAAGACTTCTTGTCAGGTTCCACCCCATGCTTGAAAGCATTCTCGACCAGAGGTAAAAGCAAAACCGGCGCGATCCTCACCCCTTTAGTTGAACCGTCTATATGAAAGGCAATAGTCGCATCATCCGTTTCGGACAAGCGCAGAGATTGAATTTCGATATAATGCTGAATCAACAGGATCTCCTTTTCAATATCGACTTTTTCGGCATTACTCTCGTAGGTCAGATAATGCATGATCCCGGAAAGGTTTTCCAGGCCGCCGGCCAGTTCGGTCTGATCCTTTTGGATGGCCATCGAATACAAATTATTCAAAGCATTAAACAAGAAGTGCGGGTTGACCTGTGCTTTTAAAAAAGCTAGTTCGGTGGCTAGTTTTTCCTTCTGGATCTCGTTGCGGTGTCTTTCCTGATGAATAAATAATTTGAAAAAGCGGATCATGGAAGCCAGGCCCATTATCGAGATCAGCAGAAAAGCATTCCTTAAAATAGGGACCTCGTTAAAAAAACGGTAGGTTAAACCAGCCTCCTCCAACTGCGGTGCCAGCAGATCGGAGCCAATGATCACCCTATCCAGTAAAGTCGCTACCAAGAGGATCAACACGAACCAAAGTCCAAACTTCTGGTATTGCCTGGACTGGATCAGGTACTTCGGAATTAATCCATACAAAACCAGGTAGGTCGCCAACATGATCACCGGCAACCGGATCAAGTTGAACAGAATAAAAATAGGGCCGTACATACCCTTGTAATCATAAATGGTACTCGACCACAATACGATGACGGCCCAAAACAGCATGTGCCATATTATTCTCATCTTCGTAAAATATCTAAAATGACGTAATCCACTGCTAATTTGACGTCAAATAGCCAAATACAAAGCCTAAAACCGCCTTTTTGTAGCTGATCCATCCTCACATCGGCATTTCTCTTTCAAAAGCCGGTTCAGCTTACATTTCCGCCCTTTCCCCTCATTTTTGCCCAGATAACCTAATTTCCTCTTACATTCGATCCACAATCGAATACCTGATCATGAAAAAATATCAATCACTTTTTTTGCTCCTTGCCTTTATGTTGTTGTCTGCTACTTTGCAGGCTCAGGAAGCTACGACCTACGAACTACCCATTGGTTACACCGAAGAAACTATAGAAATAGACGGCCGACTGGAGGAATCCATCTGGCAATCGGCTCAGGTAGCTAATCAATTCTGGGTGCAGCAGCCTATCGACGGTGTACGGGCTTCCAAAAAGACGGAAGTACGTATGGCTTACAATGATCGATACGTCTTCCTCAGTGCCATTTGCTGGGATGAACCAGAGCATGTTATCCAGACCCTCAAACGAGATCAATTGGACGGCAATGACGCCTTTGGAGTTCTGTTTGACCCAGTCATGGAACAAACCAACGGCTGGTCGTTCGCCGTGAACGCCATGGGGGCTCAGGTAGAATCCATCATTCTCCCCAATGGAGGCTCCGACGAAAGCTGGGACAACCGCTGGTATGTAGAGGTTCAACGGTTGGATGATCGGTGGACGGTGGAAATGGCCATTCCTTTCAAAACCCTCCGATATAAAGAGAACCTGACAAATTGGAGAATCAATTTTTTCCGGCTCGATCCCGGCTCCAATGAAACCCACGTATGGGCACCCGTCCCAAGGCAATTCACCTATTTTGACCTCGGTTATTTTGGCCAACTTCAATGGGATAATCCACCCCAAAAACAGGGTAGTAATGTTTCCTTTATCCCATACACCACTGCCAGGGTCGACCAGAATTTTTCTGCTGATGAAAAAACACAGTCACAGCTGGATGCCGGAGGGGACGTCAAAATCGCCGTCACCCCTACCCTCAACCTGGACTTGACCTATAATCCAGATTTTTCGCAGGTAGAAGTAGACAGGCAAGTAACCAATCTGACGCGCTTCAATATTTTCTTTCCCGAACGACGGCAATTTTTTCTCGAAAATGCAGACATCTTCAATGAATACGGTTTTTTTGGAGAGCGTCCCTTCTACTCCAGGAGAATAGGCCTGGACCCTCAGGGCAATACGGTACCCATACAATACGGAGTCCGGCTGAGCGGCAATGTCAATCCTCGCTTACGGATCGGTGCCTTCAACATGCATACACAGGGAACGGCGAATCAGTTAGCCCAAAATTACACGGCCTTGAGTTTTCAGAAGCGTATCTGGAAGCGCTCATCTGTAAAAGGGATCTTCCTCAACCGTCAGGCCTTCTCGGATGGAGATATGCAGCGAGACGACTTTGGAAGAAATTTGGGCGGAGAGTTTAATTACAGTACAGCCGACGGGAAGTGGCAAGCCTTCTCCGGCTACATCCACTCTTTTAAGAAGGGCTTTGATGAAAAGAACAAGCACCTCTACGGACAAGTAGATTATGTGGGTCAAAATTTCAGAGGTTTTGTAGGCTTCCAGCACATGGGAGAGAACTATTTTGCCGATATGGGCTTCAACGGCCGACTGATCAATTTCAACCCTGAGACGGGGGAATTGGTTCGGGTTGGATTTACACAATTTGGAAGTATGCTCAATTATTTCCTTTATCCCAAAAACAGCAAAAACGTCAATTTCCATTGGTCGGGCATCGAAAATTTTGCCTGGTACAATTCAGATGGAAGTCTGAACGAGTGGTATATGCGATTACGCCATTTTTTCATGTATAAAAACACGAGTGAGCTCCGATTCCGCTTGAACTATAACCGGGTTAACCTCCTCTTCCCCTTTGCCATTAGTGAAGTCCCTCTGCCAGTTGATTCCTATAATAATGTGGAGTTAAATGTACAGTTTAACACCGACCGCCGGAAGCGTTTGAACACGGAGATGTTCGTAGTATACGGGAGTTTTTACGGAGGAAGTAAACTCACTTACCGAGGAGATTTATTGTTCCGCACCCAGCCCTGGGGTAATTTCACACTCGGGCTTGAAAGAAACGACATTTGGCTACCCGAACCTTACAGCTATACCAAACTTACACTTGCGTCCGCCCGATTGGAGATCAACTTTGCCACGAATTTGTTCTGGACTACTTTTTTCCAGTACAATACCCAAGGGAATAATTTCAACGTCAACAGTCGTTTTCAGTGGCGTTTTGCTCCGATGTCTGACTTCTTTCTGGTGTATACGGATAATTATTTGGTGGAGGGTTTGTTTGGCCCTAAGAACAGATCGCTTGTTTTTAAGGTTAATTACTGGTTAACGATATGAAAGTAAAAATTCTGTTTGCGTTTCACTTGCTGTGATGCTTAGCCCTCCTCCGTCGGGCTGATGTTATGATGCTTTTTACGCCTGCGGCGTTAAGATGCTAGACGTTCGTTGGTCATTTAGTGAACTACCACCCCCAAAGGAGGTGGCTTCAAGGAACGCATGGGCCAAAGGCCCAACATTAACCTTGAACTTTAGACGCTTCATCGCAATTTGCACCTAGAAAGTTAGGTGGCTGACTATCACTCCACGTCCGTAATCTGCTATCCCGGCAGATTATTCAATGATAGCTATTTTTGCTTCATTTGGACAACAATTATAATTTACATCTGCTTTGGTTTTCAGCAGATCCATTTAAATTGCTAACAGCATAAATATATAATTAATCTTAGTTAAAAACAACTTTTTGTGTCAAAAATACTGGCGCAGCCAACATGCATAACCATCGTCAAAGACGAAGGTTTTTAATAAAAATAAACAGTTCCTAATTCTATATTTGAATGGATTCAACCTTCAGCATCATGCGGCTGTAGGCCGCATCAGCATCACAGCATCAGCCCGACGGAGGAGGGCTAAGCATCGCTTCTTTTTAGTTACTTACAAATTCGAAAGCTTTGCCTTCCTCTGTTAAATACATCACAGAATTTGATGATACATTTTTTTTCTTTTGCCATTAAAAACAGCATGAGATATTTTTTCAGTCTTCTTTTATTTTTGACCATTGGTTTTAGCTTAAGCGCACAAAGCCATCACGAACCCTCTTCAGCTTTGCATCAAGAAGCTTCCCATCCTAAGTTTAGAGTAGCCAGTTTTATCGGCCATACCCTTATTCCCACACCTCACAACGAAAGTCATGCCTTCATTCCCTCCTGGGGTATTGACCTGGAGTACTGGCCCAGCGCTCATTTTGGGATAGGTTTGCATAATGATATTGAACTGGAGACCTTTTTTATTGAAGGTCCGGAAGAGGAACTGGTAGAAAGGGAATATCCCATTGTCAGTACCGTGGATGCCCTGTATCGTCCAGTCGGTGGGCTCATTCTGGTAGCCGGGCTTGGGTATGAATTGGAGAAAAACGATGACTTTTTCATAATGCGTTTTGGGGCCGAGTATGAGTTTGAGCTGAAGGATCATTGGGATGTATTCACCACTTTTTCCTATGATACGTCTACCGGAGAGCGGAATTATCACACTTATACCCTTGGGGTAGGATTTGGAAAAAGATTTTGATCATTCCTTTTGAATTAATTCATTTAAGTTGCGATACAACTATTAGGCAGGGTGTAAATTTATATTTTTGCCATTCTGGCAAAAATATAATCAACTCCGGGCGGCGCCCGGAGTATTTTGGCTCCTTGGTAGGTAAAAATGCTTATTTTGGTTCCCTGAATCATTATTATTGCCTTACGATACCAACACCTAAATAGCGCCATATGAGTCCAAGGAATTTCATAGCCAATGCAATTCTCATTTTTCTTATCGGCTCCTGTGGGTCAGTAAAGCAAAAGCAACTGGCCGAAGCTTTTTCCATAAAAACATTTGAATCTCAATTTCCGCAGCCTATTGGATTTGTCAATGACTTTGAAAACATTCTGAGCAAGCAGGAAGAACGGATACTCACCAAAATGATCCACGAACAGAGAGCCGTGACGAAAGATCAAATCGCCATTATTACGGTGGCCGATATCGAACCCCATGAGCACCTGGATGACTACGCTCGCGGACTTGTTTTTTACTGGGGAGTTGGAGAAAAAAATAACAGACAAGGCATATTAATCGCTCTGGGAAAAGATCTCCGAAGAATAAGGATAGAAAATGGGGCGGGGATTGTCAAGCGTTTAACAAACGATGAAACCTTGCAAATAATAAATGACATCATCATTCCAGAATTTAAGCAAGATCATTTTTTTCAAGGCTTGAAAAAAGGGATGGAAGCTATATCTGAGCAATTAAATCAAAAAAATTAATTCTACTTGTCCCCCCTCCACAAATCAGCTTCGTCATTGGGGTAAATATTGTTAAATACCTTAAATTTGAAATGATGAAAAACGCAATTAACTGGTTTGAGATTCCTGTTAAAAACTTTGAGAAAGCCAAATCCTTTTACGAAGCTATCTTTAAAGCCGAAATGCAGGTCGTGGAAATGAAAGACATGGGTGCCCTTATGGCCTTTTTCCCGGCCGATGCTGAAAATAATGGAGTCGGAGGAAGCATTATCAGCAGCCCCGGCCATGAACCTTCCCAGCAAGGCTCTCTAATTTATCTAAATGGAGGAGACGACCTGTCGGTTCCTTTGGCTCGTGCCGAAAAAGCCGGCGCTCAGGTCATTTTGCCCAAAACCTCCATCGGAGAGCATGGTTTTGTCGCTCAATTTATTGACCCGGAAGGTAATCGCGTGGCTTTTCATTCAGCAGGCTAAGCAATTGATAAAACAACAACAAAGGGGTTGAGTGAAAAGGCACTCGGCCTTTTCACTCAACCCCTCACAAAAAATCACTCAAATGAAAGAATTTATGATGATCTTTTTAGGAGCCGACTACGAAGAACTCGGCCTGTCACCTGAGCAACTCCAGGAGCGCATGGGTAAATGGTTTGCCTGGGGAGAAAAAATGCAGCAACAGGGCATCCTTAGAGGTGGAGCTGCCCTAATGCCAAAAGGCAAACGCGTATCTGGTCCTAAACGAGTTACCTCGGACGGTCCCTTTGTAGAAAGTAAAGAATTGATCGGCGGCTATTATACGGTCGCAGCCGATAATTATGAGGCAGTAGTGGAAATTGCACAGGATTTCCCCGACTTTGACCTCGGCGGCACCGTAGAAATCCGCGAAGTCATGAAATTTGACGAATAATGGACCCCAAAATAGTCGACCATCTCTTCCGGCACCAGTACGGAAAGATGGTCGCTATTCTGACCAAGGTGTTCGGTCTTACCCATCTTGAAACCATTGAAGATGCGGTCCAGGATACGTTTGTAAAAGCCAGCCTGCAATGGCGCACCCAAATCCCCGACAAACCGGAGGCCTGGCTGATGAGCGCGGCCAAAAACCGCATGATCGACCTGCTGCGTAAGCTCAAGGCCGAGCATTTGCGGTTAGAAAAACTGACATCGGGGGCGGCAGCTATCCAACTCAATGAGCTTTTTCTGGATCATGAGGTGGAAGATAGTCAGTTGCGTATGATCTTTGTGGCTTGTCATCCCGATCTTTCACCGGAAGAGCAGATCGCCTTTTCCCTTAAAACCATCTCTGGTTTTTCCATGCGGGAAATAGCCGCTGCACTGCTGATCAAAGAAGAAACCATCAAAAAACGGCTAAGCCGGGCCCGAAAGACCATTGTAAAAAAAGAAATCCGATTTGATTATCCAGCACCGGAAGAAGTTAACACCAGAATGGCAGGTGTCATGCAGGTGATCTACCTGATCTTTAATGAAGGTTTTCATTCCACCAAAGCCGATCAGCTTGTCAGCAAGGATCTTTGCGGGGAAGCCATCCGACTGTGTAGGTTATTGCTTAAAAAAGAGCGTTTCCGTTCAGGAAGTCTGTACGCCCTTTTTTCCCTGCTGTGTTTTCATGCCTCCCGCCTGGAAAGCAAAGTCAGTGCAGATAATCAAATCGTGAACCTTGAACATCAGGACCGGTCTAAATGGTACCTCCCCCTCATTGTATTGGGCAATGATGCCCTGGCCAAGTCCGCAGAATATGAAGATTGGTCCTCTTACCATTACGAAGCGGCGATTGCCCGCGAACATGTACAGGCCATCCGTTATGAAAACACCGATTGGGAAAAAATACTTGAGCTATATCAAAAGCTTTATGAATTATATCCAACGGATTCCACCCTTTTAAGTATCGGAAATGTGTACCTCCTGCTTGGGCAATGGGAAAAAGCCAAACAAGTCTTGGATTCCATTCCCGACGATGGCCTGCACCAGCGCAAATACCTTTTGCATGGAAGTTTTGCCGAATATTACTACAAAACAGGCGATTTAGGTCAAGCCATTGAGCAAATAGATGCCGCCATTAAATTATGTACCAATGAATTGGAGAAAAACTATTTATTAGAGAAGAGAGCAAAATGGGAAAGGCAGTAGGAAGCAGCCGCTTCCTGCTGCCTTTAATTAAACCTTCATACCATTATCACAAAACACCTCCATTCCCACTTTCAGGAACTCAGCCAAGCCAGGTCTGAATTTTTCATAATGGGCCTTAAAACGGTCATCAGCCACATACATCTGCGCCAGGCCACGGTAGCGCTCTTCGGTGACTTCATAATACAGGTTCATCAATTTGAAATGTAAGGCAATTGCCTTTTGAACCTGAGCATTATCAGGAGGCAGGTCCATCAAGTCAGCCAATAATTGAGACACTTCCTTTTCCTTCTTTTTGTGGTCCTGCCAACCCTCTTTTCCCAAGTGCCGGATGCGGTCCTCTGCAGCTTCCAGCTCATCTTTGCCCCAGCGGTGGGCTACTTCCTGGCGGTACGCATTTTTTTGTTCTTCTGAAAAACCTTCATACAGATCTTTATCGTTCATCATACTTTGTTTGTTTTGAAGTGCTAAAATGGTTTTGTCAATCGTCCGGATCAGGGTATTCACTTGCTCCTGCTCCGCTTCCAGCTGCCGGCGATGCTGCTCCAAAGCTTTGATCAGGTCGAATTCGGGATCTTCCAGGACTGCCTGGATCTTTTTTAAGGGAAAACCCAGCTTTTTGTAAAAAAGAATTTGTTGCAAAACCAGTAGCTGTTTTCGCCCATAATACCGATACCCTTTTTCCGACCGATGTGCAGGTTTTAACAAGCCCATACGGTCATAATGGTGCAGTGTGCGCACACTGACACCGGCTAGCTTGGAGACTTGTTTGACCGTGTATGTTGTCATGACCGATGTTTTAGGGGTTGTGTAAAAACTCGTTCCTCGTTTTTACCCACCCCTGATAATTTTGTTTTGGAGGTGGTTTTAAGAAAAAAACGAAGTTTTTTTCTTAAAACCACCTCCAAAAAGAATATTATTGGTTGGGAAAAAAGGCCGGAGGACTTTTTACACAACCCCCTTCTACCACAAAGATAAGCCCTGACGTAAGGTAAGAGTCAAGTGAAAGGATCAATTTTTTTAACTTAATTTCCCGGATCAATAATTATAACCTTAATAAAAAAAGTGGGCCGCATGGCCCACTTTTTTTATTAAGGTTTGATCTTTTTTCCTTGCGCTTTCTGCATAGGATTTAGCTTTTCCTTCATTTTATGCGACTTAAAGATCTGGAAGCGACTGGGCTCGGGAGCCATCTGCGGCCAGTTGTTATTGCTTTCGTCTACATCGGCGGTGACTTTGTCAGGGTCCAGGGTCACATTGGTGACTACTTTGTTTTTGACAAAGACTTTCGTAAAGCTGTTTTCGTTCTTTCGCCAAACCTCCACCGGTACGCGTTCTTTTTCGGTGGTACCGTCTTCGAAAGTCCACTCCAAAATGACGGGCATGACCAGGCCGCCTTTGTTGCTGAAGTGTAGCTCATAAAAGTTTTTATCAGCATACTGCTCTTTCTCTTTTTTCGAGAAAGTTTCTTCGAAGAAAATCATGGTATTGGTCTGCACAGAATCCTCTGTTTCCCAAGGCTTGTAGTTGGTATAGAAGTCCTGCAGCTTTTGATCTTCTTCTACTTTGAACTTCATACCGGATTCGCGATTGCGAATTCTGGAAATATCGTCGAAAGGCTTTTCAACCTTTTGAGTGAAGGTCCTTTCTTGCTGCTCCGGATCATTTTCCATATCTACTTTGTACCAAACCACGCTATCCAGTGAAATATCCACTGCATCGATGCCATAGAACCAACCTCTCCAGAACCAATCGAGGTCCACTCCGCTGGCATCTTCCATAGAGCGGAAGAAATCGGCGGGTTCGGGATGTTTGAAAGCCCAGCGACGGCAATATTCTTTGAAGGCAAAATCGAATGCTTCACGGCCCATGATGGTTTCGCGAAGGATATTCAGGGCCGTGGCCGGTTTTGAATAGGCGTTACTTCCGTAATCGATGATGTTCTCACTATTGGTCATGATGGGTTCCAACTGGTCCTTATCGCGCCCCATGTACGGAGCGATGGTATGCGCAGAGCCCCAGCGGGAAGGAAAGTTGTTGTCCCATTCCTGTTCGGTCAGGTATTGGATAAAGCTATTGATCCCTTCATCCATCCAGGCCCACTGCCGCTCATCGTTATTGATGATCATAGGGAAGTAATTATGTCCCACCTCGTGGATGATTACCAGAATAGCGGAGTTTTTAGCTTCTTCGGTGTAAGTGCCGTCTTCTTCTGCACGGCCCGGGTTGAAACAGATCATGGGGTATTCCATTCCGTTAGCCGCTTCTACGGAAATGGCTGTCGGATACGGATAAGGGATGGAATATCTGGAGTAAGTAGCCAGGGTGTGTTCGACGGCTTTGGTAGAGTATTTCCGGTAAATCGGGTAAGATTCCTTTGGGTAATAGCTCATACACATCACCTTTTTTCCTTCTTCGGTGGTATGCGGCATGGCGTCCCAGATAAACTTCCGGCTGGCCGTCCAGGCAAAGTCACGTACATTTTCGGCTGTATAGATCCAGGTCTGCATATTTTCGGAAGGACGTGTTTTTTCCATCTTTTTGGCTTCTTCCAAGGTCTGGATCTCAAAGGGTTCATCCGCATTCCGGGCCTTTTCCCAGCGGGCGTACTGCGCAGGAGTCAAGACATCTTTATAGTTCAGACATTCTCCTGTGGCACCCACCATATGGTCATCTGGCAAAGTCATTTTCACAACAAAATTACCGAAGGTCAGAGCAAACTCTCCACGGCCGGTAAATTGTTTGTTTTGCCAGCCGTCAAAATCACTGTAGACGCACATACGTGGATACCACTGTGTAATGGTGTATAGGTAATTTCCGTCTTTTTCAAAAAATTCATAACCGCCGCGGCCGCCGTCCGGGCCGTCTACCCGATCGATCAAATAGTAATGCCAATCCACTTTGAAGGAGAATTTTTCTCCAGGTTTCAAAGGCTGCGGAAGATTCACCCGCATGACCGTCTGGTTGATCATGTATTCGAGCTCATTGTCGTTGGCATCGGTCACTTTGGTGATATTGCAACCGTATTTCTCTAACAGTTCCTTTTTATTGAGGTTATTGAGCTGTGATTCGCTCATATAGCTGCCGATCGAGCTACCGTCCTGATAATTGGCTTCGGATAAGGGAGAATGCTCGTTTTCGTCGAGCTGGAGCCATAGGTATCTCAACGTATTGGGGGATTGATTGTAATAAGTAATTAGCTCAGAGCCGTCTAAGCGCTGATTTTCGGTATCCAGGCTGCACTCGATATTATAGTCGGCACGCTGTTGCCAGTAGTCGGGGCCAGGCGCACCATCCGCCCCCCGGTAGCCGTTCGGATCGGGCAGGATCGTGCCCAGTTGTTCAAATTTATTGCCGTGGTTGGAGGGGTTTTGTGCCTGGACAGTCATTCCTGCCAGGGAAAGCGTAAAAAGCAAGAGCGTAAATCTCTTGATATTTAGATGAAACCGAAAATTCATAAAATGTTTTTTTGTTTGAAAAAGTTGATCCGATAAAGCTACGAAAAGGAAAGGTAATAAATGGGAATAATGCTGCTAATTTGTGTGTTATAGGCCGCTGATAAACGCTTTGCTCGTGGCCCGTACGGGCCCTACGCAATACCTCGCCATAATCAATTGATATTTTACGGATATGAAAAATTAATTATGGCCGGCATTGAGGTAACATGATTTACGGAAGATCCAGTTCCGCAAATTGGGAAAAATTGGACAGGAAGAAGTACCTTATTATTTTTGGGGTGAGCCCTAATACTAATGGTTCTTGTTACTAACTTATTTCGCCAGTTAGGAAACTGGCAAGATATTGCGTGCGGCGGTTTGGAAACTCGCCACGAGCGGAAACTGCCACAAACAGAAGTCTGCATATTCCTTACTGCTTATTTATTTTTATTGCGAAAAAATCGCTAATGAACGCTGATCTTCGCTGCTATTTCAGCGAAGATCAGCGTTCATTAGCCCATATGGCACGTACGTTGCGGCTAAAGTGAGGTTCTGATGAAAACCTTTTGCTACTTATTTACCATAATCTTAGAAGTAAAACCAATTCCTTCAGACATTGAAACCACTTCCACTACATACAACCCACTCACCAAATCAGGTAAGTCCACACTCAATACGGGTAAACCTAATGAATTGTCTGGAAGAGCGGTAGACATTACTACCACTCCCCTGCTGTCGATGATCCTTAGGTGTCCTTCCTGTAAAAGTTGATCTTTCAAATCCAATCTCAAGGTACTCCCTGCCCGAATTGGATTGGGAAAAGCTTTTAAATCAGCACTCAATTGAATTTCATTGGAGGAGGTTGTTGTCAGGCTCGGCCGCTGAATATCTTCACTCAGCCAAAGGAAATGCTGCCCGGGAAGTAATTCAAAAGAATGATTGCTGCTCGAAACCGTGATGGTTTGCTCACTGTAATAATCGTACCAGGTGCCTTCTGCCGGGAAGTTGACGGTCGTATTTTGAAGCGTGATGCCGAAGTTTCCGACTGCTACTACAGATAATTCCTCACTGCTTAAACTATTGGATTTAACAGCCCCACTAGCGTTCAGATTGACATTCTCCGTCTGGAAGGTAGTTGTATAAGTATTGCGAAGATGTAATAGGTCGGAGATATGGTTGTACAGCATTTTACGGCCGTTTTCTTCCAGATAATCCCAGCGAATAGGTTTGCGGCTTAGTCGACAATCGTTATTGATGGTGCCGTTGCCGCAGTCGTTAATGCTGTAGTCATAGCCCATTTCACCAAATTGCCACATCATTTTTGGACCAGGTATGGTCCACAGGAAAGTATGGGCCATGGCGGTACGGTTCAGAGCAGTACCCAGGTTTTTTACATTATAACTACCGCTACTCCTACCAAACTCCTGTGCCTGATACATGATCCGTTCTTCATCATGACTTTCCATAAAAGTAACCACATGAGGATTGTTCCAGCCACGGTTTTTATGATAGCCCCAGGAAAAATTGGATTCATTGACATTTCCCTCAACGGCATTGCCGTAATTGTAATGCAAATTACCCCAAAGTAAAAAACCATAGTCAGATAATTCCACTTCCTCGTTATTGTCGGCGAAGTGTTCCAGGATCAGAATGGCGTCGGGGAAATCATTCCAAACATCATCAGCATAGTCTTTTAGAATGGCAATACGCGAAGCATCGTACGCCCCCCAGGCCCCTATATCATCCGGGTTATTTTTTTGGGTGAATCCTTTGGAAAGGTCATAGCGGAAGCCGTCGACCTTGTATTCTTCCAGCCAAAATTTACTCACTCTTTTTACAAAACGTTTGGTTGATTCACTTTCATGGTTAAAGTCAAAACCTACATTAAAGGGGTGGGTGGCTTCCTGATTCATCCATGGGTTATCGGCAGTAGGCCGAAAGGTGGTCTCATCAAAATACAATCTAAAAAAGGGGCTTTCTCCAAAAGCATGATTGTACACCACATCCAGAATAACGGCCATCCCTCGTTTGTGGGCTTCATCCACAAAACGCTTGAAGGTAAGGGGATCTCCGTAGTATTTATCGAGTGCCATGTGGAAAGAAGGGTTGTAGCCCCAGCTGTCATTATTCTCAAACTCACTGACCGGCATCAATTCAAGTGCATTGATACCCAGACGCTGCAAATAATCGAGCGTATCGATGAGGTTATCATAACTGCTGACTTCGAAGAGGTCGCGTACCAGTAATTCGTAAATATTCAGTTGTTCAACAGGCGGAGGCGTAAAATCCGTGATTTCCCAATCATATGGAAAACCCTCCACCTTAAAAGCAGATACCCGATCGCCAAAGGGAATATCCGGATAAGGTGGAAAATCATCGTTTTGAGTCATCGGTATGGACGGATCGTCAAACTTGTCAATAATTAACTCACTGTAGGGGTCTGGTGTAAGATAACCATCTACCCAATACATATAAGTGTACCAGATGCCTTCCTGGAACCCATCCAGCGTCAGCCAGAAATACTGCCCGTCCGGGCTCTTTTTCATTAAGTTGGAAAAATCCTCCTCTTGCTCAAAATTATTAAAACTACCCCCTACAAAAGCAGCTTTTTTATTAGGGGCCTCCAACACAAAAGTTACACTTCCATCTCCGTTTCGGTTTAGGCCCAGCTCCATTCCCGCAGGCACTTCAGCTACCTCCGGGTCGGGGATCTGGAAATAGGAAAAAGAAGCGGTATCCGCCTGCCCGGTTTCGGTTTCCAGCGCAATAAAATCCACTTCATGCTCGCCCGGATCATCCGGAATAAGGATATCATAAGAAAACTTGGTGGTATCTGTTGCTGAACGGGCCACCTCCACACCATCCACATTTACTCTTAAAGAAGCTGCTTTATTGGAAAAGCCCGTGACCGGTAAGGTCTCGCCTGCCGAAACTACAATGATCTCTCCTTCGTCCGGGCTTTCTAAAACAGAAAGAATGGTAGCATTTTCCGGAAAAACTTCAATAAAAATATCAGCTCCGCCCTCATCTCTACCAGCCAGTCCCCCTCCTTCATTATGAAACAAGATCGAAATCTCTTCTATTTCTACCCCCTCTTCTACTCCATAAAACTCCCGCATGTTATCAATAACAAAGGTATAAGTATTCAAGCCAGTCCGACTCATTTTTAGGTCCGGGTTGGCCTGCCCCCATGCACCTTGAACATTCTGCCAACGCTCCCCGGCGATGGTTACCCCTGTATAGACGTATACATCACAATTACAGTTTTCCAAGCCTTTGTTGCCTTGCCGGGCATCAAAGTTGATCGTCAGACGTTCGCCTGGATTGGGAAAAGGAGGGTTGGTTCGTACCACCTGGGCATTTAGTTGTAGCCCCCATAGAGCTACAAAAATCAAGAGGGAAGTGATTCGTTTCATACTTACTATTTTATTTGGATAAAGCCAAGTCGAAAGTGTAAAGTATACACTAACACAACAAATATAGAATTTTATTTCTTTATCACAAATAATAAAAAGGCAGGTAAGGGACAAATACTAAGTAAAAATGGAGCCCGTCCGGGCTCCATTTTTACTTAGTGTAAAATTATCTTGTGTCTGGCCAATACCGTTCCTTGTTGTAACTGAAGCAAATATACTCCCTTCAGATTTTCATCCAGGCTTAATTCCTGTTTTTTGCCGACCCATTCAAAAGACCGTACCAGTTGGCCCTGCAAGTTCAGGAGGCGCGCCTGTACCGTTTCCTGCCCGGAAAAATCGGCTCCCAGGCTAATGGTAAACCGGCCGGCAGATGGGTTGGGGAATACCTCGCTTGTAGAAGACAAAACAGTTTGTGATTCTAGTTTCCCGAAAGATTGTTCTTCCTCCAATCCAAATGAAAATAGTGGGCAATTAGCAATATTGGGCCAGTAATTCACATGGGTCTCTTCCATATATTTCGCATCGAACATCGCATAGGAATATTCCGTAAAGCTCAATTCGGTGATCTCTACATCCACCGCTGTTTTTTCCGGATAGATCTGATAAAAATCACAAGAACTCTCTCCTGCCGCATTGGCTTTGACGATGTAGGCATGCCCCTCATTGACTTCTCCGACACCTACATGATCCCCATTGCTGAACGACACACCGCCGCCAAAGGATTCATAGCGGTTTTGTTTCCCATACAGCTTTCCATCAACCGGATCGCCGCTATAATTACAAACAATGGTGAATACATCCCTTTGCGTCGAACCGAATATGGGCGTAGATTCCACATCTCCAAAAAGGTAGAATTTATTGACCCCGTCATCGTCCAGGCTTTTCAACCATAAACTGGTTTCTTCGCCATTAAAATCCAGGTCGCGAAACCATTGCAGATCGCCATTAAGATTAAACTCAGCCAGGAAGATGCGGTTTTTATTGTTAATTAAATTTCCGGCCACCATTATTTTGCTTTCACTGGAAAAGACCAGGTCTCTGGGGCTAACCGCAAAAGAATCCTCCCTCAGTTCTCGTTGCCACAAAATCCCTAAATCTGCATCCAGTCGCATCAGAACGGTTGAATTGTACTGGCCGCTGAAGTCTGAGAGTTCGGCTACGGCTATGTAGCCGCTTTCGCCTATAGAATGGATCTTAATTCCGCGTGCATTGCGGTCAAATTCGATGAGTCTTTGCCGGTTTATGTAATTTCCGGTACTACCAACTTCTACTAAGGAAAGATAGGTTTTAGAATTTCCGGAATTATTCGAATAGGTTGATTCCCCTATGGCAATATAATTCCCTCGCCAGTTTTGCTCTGCATAACTAAAGCTACCTCCCTGATAATTCAGCAAGGGGCCACTGAAAGCGGGGGCATGATAAATGGAATACAACCATTGTTGCTGGCCTTGCGAATCGGTTTTGAGTAAAAATGGATAATAATTGTAGCCAAAATAGTTGCCGGTATGGTACAAATTGCCTGCAACCACATAGCCATCATCAGAAGTCGGTTGGATACTGCTGCTGTACAGATCGGCATATTGGGCCGAATAAAGCTTATCCCAAAGCAGGTTGCCGTCCTGGTCCGTTTTGCAGATCTGGAAGCCGTACTGCCAGTCCCATTGCTGGCCCATAAATTCATACGCATAATAAGAAGTGTTCGCCACAAAGGTCAGATCATCCCCCACCGGAATGACATCCTGGCCTTTTTGGTAATGACCTGATTTGGAATGGATGTTTTGATAATAGGACTGAGCCCGGAGCCCACAACTTAGGATAAAAAAGCAAAAGAAGGTAAAAAAGTGAATCGTTTTCATGATGTTGTTTTTTGGTAAAAAAATGAACACCACAAAGCTATTTCAGCCCCACTTTTTTTGCTTTCATTAAAATGAAGTTTGTTTTAAATTATGTTCAAATGCCCATAAATACTGGGTCTCCGGCGAAGGATTCATACCTGACTAGGTGAAATTCCGAATTCTTCCTTAAAACAACTACTGAAATAGGCCACGCTGTTAAAGCCCATCCGAAAGGCTATTTCCGAGACGTTTCCCTGCCCTTTTTCAAGTAGTTCCTTGGCCCGGTTTAGGCGCACCCATCGGATGAATACGCTGACCGATTTCCCGGTGAGGGCCTTTATTTTTCTCAACAATTGATATCGGCTCAAATGAAGGGCTTGCGCTAATTGCTCAACGCCAAACTCTTCATCCTCCAAGCGGGCTTCCAGAATTTGCATGACGTCGCGCATGAAGCGATCATCCTGACTGAGGGCTTCCTCTTCACTTTCCTCCTGCTGATTGGAAAAGACAATCTGCCGGGCATATTTTTCCTTGAGCTGTTGTCTTTGAGCGATTAAATTATTCACCCGGGTGATCAATTCGCGATTATCGACGGGCTTGGTCAGGTAGTCATCGGCACCCGTTTCGAGCCCATCCAGCTTGCTGTCCATATCACCGCGGGCCGTCAGCATTATAATGGGAATGTGGCTGGTTTGGATGTGCCGTCGTAGCTGGGCTGCAAGTTCATTGCCATTCATCTGAGGCATCATGATATCGGTAATGATCAGATCCGGAACGGTTTCGATGGCCAGTTGGAGGCCTTCCCGGCCATCTACCGCTTCGATTACGTCAAAGTGTTCTTCCAGTTTTTCCCTTAAATAAAACCGAACATCCACATTGTCCTCCACCAAAAGGATCTTGTCAGGCCCGGATAATGCAGCCCCGGGTTTGCTCGCTGAAGTAAATGGAGCAAGCTCCATCACCGTTTCGAGTTTCGGATGCTTCGTGCCGGTATCTTTTTTTTGAATGACCGGTACAGCCTTTTTTTCCAAAGGCCAACTGACCAAAAACACGGTCCCTTCATTTTCTTTACTGCTCACCTCTATCTGCCCGTTCTGGATTTCGACCAGCTCCTTAGTCAGTGCCAGCCCGATTCCGGAGCCGTCGAAGGAGCCGGAGGATCCGTGATGAGACTGGAAAAAACGGTCAAACACATGCGGCAGGTCTGCCGCCGCGATCCCTATTCCGGAATCTGCCACTTTCAGGACGGCCCTTTCCCCTTCTTGCTGGAGATGCACCTCTACCCTGCCTTCTTCCTTCGTGAATTTAAAAGCATTGGAAAGGAGGTTGTAGAGGATCTTTTCGGTTTTATCTCTGTCGAGCATGACCGGCATAGGTTTCTGCCCTGCTTTGATGAGGTAAGTAATTTGTTTTCTTTCTGCCAGCGACTCAAAGTTACCGGCTGTTTGGCGAACCAGCTGATTCATATCCAGCAGTACACGATCCAGTTTCATTTCTTTGGATTCCAGTTTGGACAAGTCGAGCAGTTGATTGATTAACTGTAACAGCCTCTCCCCATTTCGAAGCATCAGGCGGTGGTAGGTCTCGATGTTCCCTTTAAAATCACCTCGCACCATCTCTTTGAGGGGTGAAATAATCAAGGTCAGGGGTGTCCGAAACTCATGGGATATATTGGCAAAAAAATTAGACTTTATCTGGTCCAGTTCTTTAAGTTTGGCTGCTTCTGCCTGTTGGATAGATAAAGCCAGCTCTATTTCCTTCTGAGTTCTTTTACGCCGGGCCATCAGCACCTGGACGATAACCAGGCCCAATAAGAACAAAACAAGCGCGCCCATGAGCAATTTGTTTTTCTGGCTTTTTTGTTTTTCCAGTTCCAACTGTTGCTGAGCTAGTTCGGCCTCCTTTTTCTGATTTTCGTATTGAGCCTCCAGTTCGGAAGAAATGGAGAGTTTTTCGGCATCGAAGAGGGAGTCTCTGAAAACGATGGTCGCCTTGGCCGCTTGTAATGCTTTTTCATACTGCCCGGTATTTTCATAGGCGATGGTGAGTTGGTCCTGGGTCAGGGCCGTGAAAAGGTCTGCATGCTGTGCCTTGTAGATCTTGAGTGCTTTATTTAGTTCTTCTTCAGCTTTGGCATAATTTCCCTGCGACACATATCCATTCCCTAAAAAGCGGTAGGCATCAGCCAGGCCCGAAGGGCTGTTCATTCCCTTCACGATCTCCAGGTTTTTGCGGTAATAAGCCATGGCCTCTTCCAGATTACCGGCCGATTCATTTTGGTAGCCCATTTCCATGTAGGCCTGGGAGAGGATGCCCGGTTTGCCGGATTGTTCGGCCAGTTCGAGTCCTTTGAGGGCATACGGATAGCTCATACTGTCCCCGTCGGTGGCATAGGCCAGATTCAGGTAGGCCAGGGCATGGCGGGTCGTTTCCTTTGGTTGCAATTGATCCCAGATCTCAGCAGAACGCCTCATATACCGGATGCCATTTTCCCGCTCATTTTGGAGTAAATACACCATGCTCAGGTCGTTGTAGGCATTAGCGAGATTTTCCAGGCTATTTTCTTTTTCAAAAATATCGATGGCTTCCAGCATCAGGCTCATCGCCTCTGCATAATTTTTCTGCCGCGTCAGGCTAACCCCCAACCGGTTGCGAAACTTAGCCTGATAGATCGGAAGCTGCTCTTTGTCGGCGATCGCCAGTCCTTTTTTTGCGATGGTGATGGCGGTATCCAGGCGGTTCGTGAAGTGATAGGTTCTGGCCTCTAGTACCAGGGCTTCTAGATACGACGGTGATTGTTCGGGAAGCTGCTCGCCCAGCCGGACTGCCTGAAGGGCGTATACTTTCATTGAGTCCTCATTGATCCGGAAATATTCATGGCCGATGGCGGTCAACAGATTCACTTTCTGAGCGAGGTCTTCCGTTTGATTCAATTGAGTTTTCAGGCTATCCAATTGAGAGAACTGAGCCGACAGGCAGCTACTCCAAAAGAGCAGAAGTAGGAATATGGTTTTTTTAGGATACATGTTCAAAAAGTGGGATGGTTTCTAACAAAATTAGCAAAGTGGGGTAAAAGGAAGCAGTTTTTTTATATTTTCCCTTTCGGATTTCAAATTTTAAAAACCTTTCGCTGCCAAAAACATGAAGAACTCCTTGCTTTTTACAGGCCTCCTTTTTTTACTAAGTGCCTGTGTATCAGAAAACCCGGTTGATCACGCTGCTTCTGACTATAACCTCATTCCTCAGCCCCAAAACCTAAAAGCAGGGGCCGGCTATTTTTCCTTAAGTTCAGAAACTACGGTTAGCTTTGATGCGGAAAATCCGCAGATCGGTCAGAGTGCTGAATACCTGCGCAGTTTTTTACAGCGTAACAATAACATTCAGCTGGCAGAAACGAGTAAATCTTCCAACCGCATTCAATTCCAATTAGACGACAACACTGCCGGACCGGAATCTTATGTTCTGATCATTACTCAAAAAGGCGTACTGGTAAAAGGAAGCTCGCCGGCGGGGATCTTCAGAGGTACGATGACCCTTCTCCAACTGATCAGCCAGCAGAGCGGGCAGGAAGGCCTTATAGAACTACCTTGCGTTTTTATTGAAGACGAACCAGCCTTTGCTTACCGGGGTATGCATTTGGATGTGGCCCGACACTTTTTTCCCGTAAGCTTTATCAAAAAATACATTGATCTGCTCGCTTTTTATAAAATGAACCGCTTCCACTGGCACCTCACCGAGGATCAGGGCTGGCGCATCGAGATCAAGCAGTACCCCAAACTACAGGAAGTCGCTGCCTACCGGAAAGAAACCCTCATCGGACACTACAGCGATCAACCCCACCAGTTTGACGGTGAGCGCTACGGCGGCTATTACACCCAGGAAGAAATAAAAGAGGTCGTTCAGTATGCACGGGAACGCTTCATCACCATCATTCCGGAGATCGATATACCGGGTCACACCCGAGCGGCCCTGGCCGCCTATCCCGAACTGGGTTGTACCAGTGAAACCTACGATGTGGCTACCAAATGGGGAGTCTTCCCTGAAGTCCTCTGCCCGAAGGAAGAAACTTTTGAGTTTTTAGAAAATGTATTTTCAGAACTTATAGAACTATTTCCCAGCAAATACATTCACATCGGCGGAGACGAATGTCCAAAAGAACAATGGAAAAACAGCGCTTTTTGTCAGGAGTTGATGAAACGGGAAGGTCTGAAAGATGAGCATGAATTACAAAGCTATTTTATCAGTAGAATAGAAAAGTTTTTGAACGCCAAAGGCCGGCAGATCATCGGCTGGGACGAGATCCTGGAGGGTGGCCTGGCTCCTAACGCCACTGTAATGTCCTGGAGAGGTGAAAGTGGGGGTATTGAGGCCGCCAAGCAGGGCCATGATGTTGTTATGACTCCCACCTCTCACTGCTATTTCGACTACTACCAATCCGTCCACCCAGATGAGCCTCTGGCCATCGGAGGCTATCTTCCACTCGAAAAGGTGTACAACTATCACCCTGTACCGGAAGAGTTATCAGAAGAGGAAGCTAAGCACATCCTCGGAGCCCAGGGTAATGTTTGGACGGAGTATATCAAAACACCGGAACAAGTAGAATACATGGCTTTCCCCAGAGCCATTGCCCTGGCGGAAGTCAACTGGTCCGGTAAGGACCATAAAGATTTTGATCGTTTCACCAAGCGACTGATCCATCACATTAATTGGTTGAAAAAAAGAGGCGTAAATGTGGCCAATCATTTGTATGACATCAAAACCGAGGTCATCAGCGGAGAAGGTGTTTCCTTAAAATTTTATAATCTGGCTAATGAAGGAATCATACGTTACAGCGTATCTGATACGGTTACAGCTGAAGACCAGGCGGTTACTCGTCCGGTTCCCATCACCCAAAGCGGAGTGTATACGGGCCAGACCTTTATTAATGGGGCCGCTGCGGGCCGCTCCGAATCCATTGAATTCAACTGGCACAAGGCTTCCGGCGTCCCAATTGAAATTGCAGAACAACCGGCCCCGCAATATAGCCAGGGAGGTAAAGAAGCATTGGTGAATGGGGTTTTGGGAAGTAATGATCGATATGGCGACGCGGAATGGTTGGGTTTTTCCGGGAAAAACTTTGGTGCAGTGATTGATTTTGGAGAAACGGACACCATCCAGTCTGTCAGTTTCCGTTTTTATCACAGTCCTGGCCAGTGGATCCACGCTCCTAAATTGGTCAAAGTAGCGATCAGTGATTCCAAAGATACACCCGCCAACTGGACGAACAGCCTGGTTCGCCGGCCGGATAGCAAGCTCGTCTCAAAGGCAGTGGAGATGAAAGCCCAAACGGGGCGATACCTACACATAGAAGTGATCAATTATGGAATTATCCCAGATGGAATGCAGGGAGCGGGAAATGGAGCCTGGTTGTTTGTTGATGAGATTATTGTTGAGTAAATAATTTTATTAGGCGGCAGTCGCCGCCTAATAATTAAATGAAGTATATGAACCTAACAAATCTTGACCTTACTATTATCATTGCCTTCTTTGTTGTGTCATTAGCCATTGGGCTGGCAGCCTCTCGCAAGGCAGGCAAAGGCTTTAAAGAATTTTTCTTGTCGGGGCGGAATATGCCTTGGTGGCTACTCGGTATCTCCATGGTAGCGACCACCTTTTCTGCGGATACGCCTAATCTGGTAGCAGATATTGTTCGGACAAACGGTGTGGCCGGCAACTGGGTCTGGTGGGCATTTTTGCTAACTGGTATGCTCACCGTTTTTGTGTATGCCAAATTATGGCGTCGCTCGGGTATCTTAACAGATATTGAATTTTATGAAATTCGATACAGTGGTAAAGCGGCCGCCTTTTTACGCGGTTTCAGGGCCTTGTATCTGGGTATTTTCTTCAACCTGATGATCATGGCGACCGTTACCCTGGCAGCGATCAAAATCGGGGGGGTCATGTTGGGACTTAGTCCGATCCAGACCATTCTCATAGCCTCTATTGTAACGGTTATTTATACTTCTTTGGGAGGACTTAGAGGGGTAATTTTTACGGATTTTGTGCAGTTTATTATGGCTATGGTGGGCTTAGTCTGGGCAGCTGTTATTATTGTGAATCTACCGGAGGTAGGAGGTTTGAGTAATATGCTGGCCCACGAGAACGTCAGTGGGAAATTGAGCTTCATCCCTGATTTTAATGATCCTAAGCAGTTGATACCTTTATTCATCATTCCTTTAGCGGTACAATGGTGGAGTGTCTGGTATCCGGGTGCGGAACCTGGTGGTGGAGGTTACATTGTGCAACGGGTATTATCAGCCAAGGATGAAGACCATGCTGTGGGCGCCACTTTGCTGTTCAACCTGGCGCACTACGCCCTCAGGCCCTGGCCCTGGATACTGATCGCACTGGCTTCACTGATCGTGTTCCCGGATCTGGATGCTATTGCGCAGGCCTTCCCGAATGTCAGTGAGAATTTCATCCGGCACGACCTGGCCTTCCCGGCCATGCTCACCTATCTGCCCAGCGGTTTGATCGGGCTGGTGATCGCTTCCCTGATAGCAGCCTACATGTCCACCATTTCCACGCAGTTGAACTGGGGCTCTTCTTATGTGGTAAATGACTTTTATGTCCGGTTCATCGATCCGGAGGCCAGTGAGAAAAAGCAGGTACTGGTGGGGCGGATCTCTACGGTCGTTTTGATGATCTTATCTGCTCTGGTAGCTCTGGCCTTGAGCAATGCCTTGCAGGCCTTCAACATTCTATTACAGATCGGAGCAGGTACCGGCTTATTATTTATTCTTCGCTGGTTCTGGTGGCGGATCAATGCTTTCAGTGAGTTAGCAGCGATGATCATCAGCTTTATGGTAGCCGTTTACTTTGAGTTTTGGGGGCCGGAAGGTCTGGATGACTATGTCAAATTATTGATAGGAGTAGGCATTACGACAGTCGGTTGGGTAGTAGTTACTTTTCTGACGCCACCTACCGATCATAAAACGCTAGTTAATTTTTATAATCTTATAAGGCCTCATAATGCCGGATGGCAGACCATATTGAAGAACAGTCAGGAAGGTGAAATAGCAGTTAAAGACACAAGCAGTTCATTGGGATTAGAGATTGCTTGTATGATTGCCGGATGTTTTACGGTTTACGGCTTGTTATTTGCTACTGGATTTTGGATCTATGGAAATGTGACGGGAGGCGTGGTAGCCACAATCGTCACTTTACTAGGTATGGTATTTTTGAGATCTTCCTGGAAAAAAGTAAATAGTTAGGGTAGGATAAGAGGGGTTGTGTAAAAACTCGTTCCTCGTTTTCACACCCCCTTAAAATTTTGTTTAGGAGGTTGTTTGAATAAAAAAACTTCGTTTTTTTATTCAAACAACCTCCTACCCGCCTGCCGGCCGGCAGGAAAGAATATTATTGGTTGGGGAAAAAGGCCGAAGGACTTTTTACACAACCCCTCTTATCATTTTAATCTGCTTTTCCTTTTTTCTTCAGCATCAACTGATACAGATCCTTTCTTTGATCTTTCATGGTTTGTACACTGCCGTAATTGTGCAATTCTTTCAACAGATCCAGGTCGACATCTGCGATGAGGGTCATTTCCGTATTGGGTGTGGCCTCTGCTTTGATTCCATTAGTAGGGAAAGCAAAGTCAGATGGGGTAAAAACGGCCGATTGTGCATAATTAATGTCCATATTATTGATCCTCGGCAAATTACCTACACAGCCGGTGATGGCCACGTAGCACTCATTTTCGATTGCTCGGGCCTGCGCACAATGACGCACCCGCACGTAACCGTTCTGGGTATCCGTCTGGAAAGGCACGAACAAAATGTGCATACCCTGATTGGCTAACAGGCGAGGGAGTTCAGGAAACTCTACATCGTAGCAGACAATTACGCCTATCTTCCCGCAATCGGTGTCCATGACCTTGATCTTATCTCCGCCGATCATTCCCCAGGTCGTTCTTTCGGAAGGTGTAATATGTATTTTTTCATACTCTTCAAAAGAGCCATCCCGCCGGCAAAGGAAACCCGCATTAAGGAGATGGCCATCTTCATTCAAACGCGGCATACTACCTGTGATAATATTAACATTGTAGGACACGGCATACTCCAGGAACTGATCGCGGATCGGCTCGGCAAACTTGGCCAGTTCTCTGATGGCCTCTGATTCCGGCAAATGGTTGGCTGATACCATCAGCGGAGCGTTGAAGAATTCGGGGAACATGATAAAGTCGCAGCGATAATCACTGACTGTATCCACAAAAAACTCTGCCTGTTCACAGAAAGACTTAAAATCGGGGAAATTACGCATCTGCCACTGGACCAATCCCAATCTGATGACTTGCTTGGGCTGATTCACCAGGCCTTCCTCTTCCTGGTAATAAATATTCTGCCATTCCAGCAGGGTTGCAAATTCCATTGACTCGGAATCTTCGTGCCAGTAATTTTTCAAAATACGCCTGACTTGAAAATCATTTGCAAGCTGAAAAGAAAGAGTAGGGTCATAAACTTCCCGCAACTTTACTTTATCGATATACTCACGTGGACTTAGTTCTTCGGCATAATTCTGATAATTGGGAATGCGCCCTCCTGCAATGATGGATTTCAGATTGAGATTTTCGCATAACTCCTTACGGGCATCGTACAGACGGCGACCGATGCGTAAGCCACGATAATCCGGATGCACAAATATCTCCACGCCATATAGTGTATTCCCCTTGGAATCATGGGTGGTAAATTTCTCCTGCCCTGTAATTTGATCATAGGTATGCTTATCTCCATACTTTTTATAATCGATGATGATGGACAGGGCTACTCCCACGACTTTGCCGTCTTTGGTCACACAAAGCTGTCCCTCAGGAAAGATATCCAAAAGCCTTTGGATCGCTTTTTCCTCCCAAAAGACCCCTCCTATACCGGAATAGGCCTCGATCATGGCCGATTTTAGCCCCACATAATCTTCCAACCGCAAATGGCGCAGTTCAATTCGAGAGGTGGCGGTGGTATTATTTGATTGAACTTTTGAATTAGTGGTATTTTCTTTGCTCATAGGTTAATTAGTTCTGGGTTCATGGTTTATAGTTCATAGTTTGAAGGGATTCTACAAACAAGTTGAACTAAAGTAGTGTCTGCTGAACCAAGGAGGATGATTAATGACTTAATAGTTTAATAACAATATTCGACAAAATGTTTTAGCCGGGTCCCAAATAAGCTAAGATCCTTTTTGCCGATCCAGGAACTTACGGCGAATGATGTCCTTAACGGTGCAGCCTTCGATCTTACTTTCGAGCCAGGAAATGATATCCAGATAAAGGAAAGGTCGCTTTTCATAGGGGTCATCCTGCCACTTGATCAATTTGTCTTTCAGCTGGATGAACTCCTCCTTTATTTCGCTGGCTTGCATACGAGGCGTTCTGCGCAGGAACCGCATGATCTCTCTTTGAACTGCATGCAAATCCTCCATTTTGCCCAAAAACCGATACACGGACTTCACCTGGTATTCCACTAACTGAATATTACCCAACTCAAAATGAGCGATCAAATTCAGGATACGGGCAAAGCACTGAATATCCCCCCGGTAATCGGGATTTTTTTGGTTGATGATCTTGTTTAGGTAACTGATCGCATTGTCGTTATCTCCACTTCCAAAATACAAACAAGCAATCCGGTAATAGAATACCATAATACGATGGCTATCCCAATTGAAGGCATCCTCTTCAATGATTTTCTCCAGCTCCGGCACCATTTCCAGGCCTTCATCGAAGGTTCCTTGCATAAAATGAAGCTTAATGGTGTGGATGTATTTATAAAGGTTGTATAAACCTTCAATGTTTTTGTTTCTGCTTATGGGGTAAACATTAGGAAAATGATGAAGCTTTTCAAGTCCCTCCACAAATTTGGAGTGATGCTGAACATTAAATAAGGCATTGAGCAAGTTATGAACACCTTTGAGATACAGGGCCGGGTGGCTTTGCATAAGCTCTTCCCTACCCTCGTAAAGGTCGACCCATTTTTGAGCATACCGATAACAGAAAGTAAACTCCTGTGTCATATAATAATACCAGACGTGTGACTGGAAATAATATAACTTACCCAAAAAAGAAAGGCTGTTCAGATCGGTATTCGGAAGGTTGGTTTGAAAAAACTCTTTGACAAAGAAATAATCCTTTTCATTGCGGACATATCCGACCTTGAGGTAAAGGCTGTATAATTGCAGCGAAAGATTACTAAAGACATTAAAACCATTAATGACCTCATTCAATTGAAGGGTTTCGTCAGTCAGCGTCTCGGCCCGCCCTTCGATACTTCGCGTGATGTATTGGCTTTCTATATGTTTTTCAAAATCCAGGATCTCCAGATGAACCGCATAATACTCATTAGCAACAGCCCGGCCCTTGGCTTTTTCCAAAATATCGAGGCTTTGCCGGTACAAGCCTTTATCATACAGTACCTTAGCAAAATCGATCATTTCACGGATCTGGATCTCATATACATGATTGGTGTTGAGCAAGCGGAGGCTGATCAGTAGTTGTTTGTACAGATGTGCCTTCAAATTAGACAGCTGTCTTTTCTTGATTCCGGGTAATTTGCGCAGGATCAGGGCCTCATCATAATCCTGATGTTTATCCAAAAAATCGAATAATTGAAGAAATAATATATCATCCGAAGCCTGGTTTCTACGTACGAATAACCTAAAATGCCTCTTTTCAGCCCTGGTCAAAGACCGGATCAACTGTATGAGATCATCTGTTTTCTGTTTTGGCATTGTAGTTGTCTATTTGTTAAAGTCCTTATTTTCAGCAATTTAAAAATAATCACCTTATTTGACATCTTGTATTAATCGTCTAATTTGATTTTCTACCCCATCATTGAAAAAATACCTTTGAAGGAAGCAAACTTACGTATTTATATTAAAAATTTGTTGGAATGGCAGAGCAAAGGATTCACATTTTTGATACTACATTAAGAGATGGCGAGCAGGTTCCGGGCTGTAAATTGAATATGGACCAGAAGATTGAAATTGCTTTGAGGCTGGAAGAACTGGGCGTTGACATCATCGAGGCCGGCTTCCCAATTTCAAGCCCTGGTGACTTCCAATCAGTAGAAGCCATCGCTAAAGCAGTCAGGCATGCTACCGTCTGCGGCTTATCCAGAGCAGTGGAAAAGGATATTGAAACAGCGGCCGCAGCCCTAAAATATGCTGCCAGGCCACGGATCCATACCGGGATCGGCACTTCTGACATGCACATAAAATTTAAATTAAAAAGTACCGAGGACAAAATTCTCGAAAGAGCAGTTGCGGCTGTTAAGCTGGCCAAAAGCTTTGTAGAGGACGTAGAGTTTTATGCCGAGGATGCCGGGCGCACCAATAATGAGTACCTCGCTCGAGTTCTGGAAGCGGTGATCAAAGCCGGTGCTACGGTACTGAACATCCCGGATACTACCGGCTATTGCCTGCCTGAGCAGTATGGAGCCAAGATCCGTTATCTGAAAGAAAACGTAAAAGGCATCGACAAGGCTATTTTATCTACTCATTGTCATAATGACCTGGGGCTGGCTACCGCTAATTCGATCGCAGGCGTTCAAAACGGCGCCCGCCAGATCGAATGTACCATCAATGGTATCGGCGAAAGGGCCGGTAATACTTCCCTGGAAGAGGTCGTCATGATCATGCGTCAACATCCCGACCTGAATTTTGTCAATAACATACAGACTCAAAAGATCTATAAAACCAGCCGCCTGGTTTCCGAGAGCATGGGTATGCCCGTTCAGCCAAACAAGGCCATCGTCGGCGCTAATGCTTTCGCGCACTCTTCCGGCATCCACCAGGATGGAGTGATTAAAAAACGTGAAACCTACGAGATCATTAATCCGTTGGATGTAGGAGTGGATACTTCTAAGATCGTCCTGACGGCTCGTTCGGGCCGCGCTGCCGTGGCTTACCGGGCTAAGAACATCGGTGTTAACCTCACCAAGGAAGAATTGGACAGAGTCTATGCCGATTTTCTGAAAGTGGCGGATAGCAAAAAAGAGGTGGATGATCAGGACTTGAATCAAATCATAACTAAGCAGGAAATAGCCATTCCTAGTTCTTAATAAATAGTGCTTTAATATATGAGAAGGAAGGAGAAGCGGCGGCGGCCGCTTCTCCTTCCTTCTCATATGAAGAACTTACTCTAAAAAAGAAGATACCAAACATGGGAAAAACACTCTTCGACAAAATATGGGACGCTCACGTTGTCACCCAGGCCGAAGGCGGCATCGATGTCTTATACATCGATCGTCATTTCATCCATGAAGTGACCAGCCCTCAGGCTTTCGCAGGATTAGAAAAACGGAGCATCCCCGTTTTTAGGCCACAACAAACCATCGCCACGGCCGACCATAATGTGCCGACCATCAACCAGCATTTGCCCATACAAGAAAAACTTTCGCGCTTTCAGGTAGAAAAGCTCACTGAAAATTGCGAAAAATTCGGCGTCGAGCTGTACGGCTTGGGGCACCCCTATCAAGGCATTGTACACGTTATCGGGCCCCAACTAGGGATCACTCAGCCTGGTATGACGATCGTCTGTGGAGACAGCCATACCTCTACGCACGGCGCTTTTGGTTGCATTGCCTTCGGGATCGGGACCAGCCAGGTAGAACAGGTGATGGCTACTCAATGTCTGTTGCTGAATAAACCGAAAAGGATGCGTATCTCTGTAGACGGCGAACTGCAGTCGGGGGTATTATCAAAAGACATCATTCTATACATTATTTCTCAGTTGGGTACGGGAGGAGGTACCGGCTACTTTGTAGAGTATGCAGGTTCCACCATTCGCTCACTCTCCATGGAGGCCCGCATGACCATCTGTAACATGAGCATCGAAATGGGTGCCCGGGGGGGCATGATAGCCCCTGACGCGACGACTTTTGAGTATGTCAAAGGGCGCCAGTTTGCACCTCAGGGAGCTGATTTTGAAGCGGCCGTGCAACAATGGTCAGAACTGTATTCGGATGAAGACGCCGTTTTTGATAAAGAATATCATTTTAAGGCCGAAGATATTATGCCGATGGTCACTTATGGTACCAACCCGGGCATGGGCATAGGTGTCAAAGAGCAAATTCCGCAAGCAGCAGATTCTGACAGCCCGAAAAGCTACCAGAAATCGCTTGAATATATGGGATTGCACGAAGGCGAAAGCCTGCTCGGCAAAGCCATTGATTATGTTTTCATTGGTAGTTGCACCAACTCAAGAATTGAAGACCTGCGCATTGTAGCCGATTATGTCAAGGGTAAGAAAAAGGCCGACAGTATCAAGGCGATGATCGTGCCGGGTTCTAAGCAAGTGGAAGCACAGGCACGCGAAGAAGGCTTGGATAAGATCTTTGAAGCAGCCGGTTTTCAGCTTCGCCAGCCGGGCTGCTCGGCCTGTCTGGGTATGAATGAAGATAAAGTACCAAAAGGTAAATATTGCATATCTACGTCCAATCGCAATTTTGAAGGCCGGCAGGGCCCTGGTGCCCGCACGATCCTGGCCAGCCCTCTTATGGCTGCGGCTACGGCGATACACGGAAAGATCGTGGATGTAAGAGAAGAGGTGATATAGTTATTTGGTAAAAGAAGAAAGAAATTAATCCAATGGAAAAATTTATCAAATTAGATACCACGGCCGTTCCGATGCCGATGGAAAATGTAGATACGGATCAGATCATTCCGGCCCGGTTTTTAAAAGCCACCACCCGGGAAGGTTTTGGAGACAACCTCTTCCGCGATTGGCGCTTTGACAATGATGACCATCCCAAACCGGATTTTATACTAAATAACCCAACTTATCAGGGAAAAGTATTGGTAGCCGGGAAAAACTTCGGCTGCGGTTCCAGTCGGGAGCATGCTGCCTGGGCTTTGTATGATTACGGTTTCAGAGTGGTGGTATCCAGTTTTTTTGCCGATATTTTTAAAGGGAATGCCCTTAATAATGGATTACTCCCGGTACAAGTTAGCCCAGAATTTCTTCATGAATTATTTGAAGCTATTGAAGAAAATGCCGAAGTTGTACTATCAATTGATTTGGAAAATCAAAAGATCAGTGTTCCATCCAAAGGGCTGGAAAGTGATTTTGACATTCATCCTTATAAAAAAACGTGTATGCTCAATGGTTATGATGACATTGATTACCTCTTGAGCATTACAGATAAAATTAAAGATTTCGAAAAATCTCACTAGGAACTGTGCTATTAAAAAAGGCTGAAAGGCTTTTTTAACAGCACAATTCCTCCTAATTAGCTTTAACCATCAAATCGTTTTGTCCCGTGAAAAAGAAAATAGCAGTATTACCAGGTGACGGCATCGGGCCGGAAGTCATCGAGCAAGCCATCAAAGTATTAGATGCCATTGGGGATCGATTCAATCATCAGTTTGAATATTGTTTTGCAGATGTTGGTGGCGTAGCCATTGATAAAACCGGCAATCCTTTACCTGACGAAACCCTGGAAACATGTTTGAACACCGATGCCGTACTTTTCGGCGCCATCGGCCACCCCAAATTTGACAATGACCCTTCTTTAAAGGTGCGGCCTGAACAGGGTTTGCTCAGAATGCGAAAAGAACTAGGCCTTTTTGCCAATATCCGGCCTGTTACCACCTATAAAAAACTACTTCACCTCTCCCCACTTAAAGAAGATAAAGTTGCCGGGGTTGACCTGGTCATCTACCGCGAGCTCACCAGCGGTATTTATTTTGGGGAAAGAGGAACTTCGGAGAATTCAGCTTTTGACACCTGTTTTTACACAGTAGAAGAAATTGAGCGCATTGCTCATGCGGCGTTCCAGGCAGCTATGAAACGTCGTAAAATCCTTACTTTGGTTGATAAGGCCAACGTACTAGATACCTCCCGCTTGTGGAGAAGTCGCGTACAAAAAATGGCTGCGGAATACCCGGAAGTGACACTCAACTTTATGTATGTCGATAATGCGGCCATGCAGTTGATCCAGTATCCAAAGCAGTTTGATGTGGTCCTGACTTCCAATATGTTCGGAGATATCCTCTCCGACGAAGCCAGCGTGCTGACCGGCTCTATGGGATTACTTCCTTCGGCATCTATCGGGCTGAAAACCTCTGTTTTTGAACCCATCCACGGTTCTTTCCCACAGGCAGCCGGCGAAGATGTAGCCAACCCGATGGCTGCCATTCTTTCTGCGGCTATGATGCTAGACGAATTCGGCCTACAAAAAGAAGCCCGGATCATCCGGACTACCATCAAGCATGTGCTTGAAAAAGGGATCGGTACGCCGGAATTGAATGCCCGGATCACCCTTTCCTGCTCTCAGGTAGGTGATATGCTGGCCCACCTGATCGCAGAAGATATTTCGCTGGATATTGGAGAAGATCGATTGGCAGAGAAGATTTCCACCATCATTTAGTTTTTGGTGGGCAGTAGGACCTAGCACTCATTACTGATATTATTTTACCGCCTGAAGGCGAAAAATGTTTAAGTAATAATTATCCGCCGCCGCTAGCGGTGGATAATTATTACTATTCAATACACGATTCTGGAGCCCAGCAAAAACTATTTTTACTTGGCTATATTCTTAAGTTCAAATTATAAACGATTTGAGAAATTCGAAGTAGTCCTAAAGGGCTGCTTCTTTTTTTCGCAAACAATTTGTTGCAAAAAAGCTTCCAGCTGATTAACTTATGGTCAAAAGGAAGCAATTTGGAACAAACGCTCGACATACTGCAACATTACTGGGGGTATCCCTCCTTTCGGCCTTTGCAGGAAGATATTATCCAGTCAGTCCTCGACGGAAAGGACACCCTAGCCCTGATGCCTACCGGCGGCGGAAAATCCATTTGCTTCCAGGTACCTACCCTTGCTCAGGATGGTATGTGCCTGGTCATCACGCCCCTAATCGCCCTGATGAAAGATCAGGTCGAGCAGCTCAAAAATCGAGGGATCAGCGCCGAGGCCATCTACTCCGGCATGCATTACAAAGCCATTGACCGAATGTTGGACAATGCCTGCCAGGGCCACTACAAGTTTTTGTACATCTCTCCCGAACGACTTTTTACCGAATTATTTTCTGCTCGTTTGCCTCAAATGCCGGTACGCTTATTGGCGGTCGACGAAGCACACTGTATCTCGCAATGGGGCTACGATTTCCGGCCTGCATATTTACAGATTGGTGAGATCCGGGAGGTACTGCCCCGTGTACCGGTACTGGCGCTGACGGCCACGGCTACGCCAAAAGTAGTAGAAGACATACAGGAAAAACTCTTGTTTCGCGAAAACAATGTTTTCAAAAAAAGTTTCGAACGGAAAAACCTCTCCTACGCTGTCCTCGAAGAGAACAACAAACACTCCAGGATCATTGAGCTGTTACAAAAAATCCCCGGCTCGGGTATCATCTATGTACGCAACCGCCGTAAAACCAGAGAAATTGCCCAGTCACTGAGGTACCATAACATCTCGGCCGACTTTTACCATGCCGGCCTTGACATGGAGGAGCGTTCCGAAAAACAGGACAAATGGATCAGGAACGAGATACGGGTCATGGTCTCCACCAACGCTTTTGGGATGGGCATTGATAAAGCCGACGTCCGGCTGGTTGTACATTGGGAACTCCCCGACGGGCTGGAGGCCTATTACCAGGAAGCCGGCCGGGCCGGCCGGGATGAAAAGCGCTCCTTTGCCGTACTCCTGTACAACGAATCAGACCGCAAACGAATGGAGGAGCAATATGAACAATCTTTTCCTTCGTTAAAGGACGTCCAGCGCGTTTACCGTGCCATCGGCAGTTATCTCCAACTGGCGGTAGGTGGAGGCAAAGGCCAAAGCTATGATTTTGAGCTCGTCAACTTTTCCCAAAACTTCAAAATGAAACCGGTGGAAGTGCTCAATGCACTGAAAATACTGGAACAAGCGGGTTGGATCTCGCTTAGTGAGGCCATTTTTCATCCTTCGACTTTAAAGATCCTGGCCGGCAGGGAAGCCCTTTACGATTACGGCATTCGGAACCCTAAAATGGATACCATCATCAAAACCATATTGAGGTCATATCAAGGTGCCGCCAGTCAGGAAGTCTATCTGAAAGAACACCGCCTGGCCCGTTTTTTAAAAATACCTCAGCTACATTTACAAAATGCGCTAAGCAAAATGGCCCAGGCCGGCATCATTCAGTATCAGCCACAAAAAGATCAGCCGCAGCTCACTTTTTTAAAAGACAGAGTGCCGGTAGAAGACATCACCATCGACCTGAAATTGCTGCGTTTTCGCAAAAAAGAAGCCAAGAGACGGCTCGAACGAGCTTTCCAATATGCAGAGATCCCCATTTGCCGGAGCCAACAGTTATTAAAGTACTTCGGGCAGCGAAACCCACCCAAATGCGGTCAGTGTGATGTATGCCGCGGGAAAGCCAGTCATGTGATATCCGAGCATGACTTCAAGGAATTTCAGCATGAAATCCTAAGCTTATTAGAGGATGCCCCATTGAGTATCCAGGAGTTGATCCGCCAATTTCCGGCTGAGCACCGCGAACATGTCTTAACCGTCACTCAATTTTTGATCGACGAAGAGAAAATAAAGAGTGAAGATGGAAAGCTTTTCGTCTAGACTTATAAAGGACAGCAAGCTTCAGCTTGCCGGAGGGGTTGTGTAAAAACTCGTTCCTCATTTTTACCAACCCCATTAAATTTTATTTAGGAGGTCGTTTTAAGAAAAAAACTTTGTTTTTTTCTTAAAACGGGCATGTTTCACATGCTGCCAAAAGTAGTTGACACTTTTTTTAACTCTCAAACACAAAAAGCCCATTTATCCCAAGGGATAAA